>NZ_JBWLKL010000038.1:0-70127 GCF_059026065.1 Streptomyces sp. A18
GGCACGTCCGTCTGGTCGCCGAAGACCTGCGGGGATGCGACCGGCAGGTCCGCGTACCAGTCGTAGAAGGACAGCATGGGCGCGCCGATCAGCGACATGAAGCGGGCGCCCGCCGCGTGCGACACCATCGACATCGCGGGGATGGGGGAGAAGCCGGCGACCCGGTCGGGGCCGTGCGTCTTGATCGTGTGGACGTGCGCCGCCGCGATGATCTCGACGGCCTCGTCCCAGCTCGCCCGCACCAACCCGCCCTTGCCGCGCGCCTGTTGGTACCTCCTGCGCCGCTCCGGGTCGCCCTGGATGTCCGCCCAGGCGAGGACCGGGTCGCGCAGCCGTGACTTCGCCTCGCGGTACATCTCCAGGAGCACGCCGCGCAGGTAGGGGTAGCGCACGCGGGTCGGCGAGTACGTGTACCAGGAGAACGCGGCGCCGCGGGGGCAGCCGCGCGGCTCGTACTCGGGGCGGTCGGGGCCCACGGACGGATAGTCGGTCTGCTGGGTCTCCCAGGTGATGATGCCGTCCTTGACGTACACCTTCCAGCGGCAGGAGCCCGTGCAGTTCACGCCGTGCGTCGAGTTCACGACCTTGTCGTGGCTCCACCGGTCCCGGTAGAAGGTGTCCGCGTCCCTGCCGCCGACGAGTCCGATGCTGTGCAGGTCGGGGGCGGCGGTGCCGCGCCGGAAGTACTTGCCCGCCTTCAGCAGGGCGGCGCCGGGCTCGGTCGTCTCTGTCACCGTGTGAGCTCCCTAAGTCTGCCTTTCAACGAACCTAGGTGCGGGGCGGCGGGGGCACACGGCGGCGACCGCCGTACGGGTTGCGGCGGCACGTGGGGGGCGGAGTCCTTACCCCAGAGGTAATCGACCGGCGCGCGGGGGCCCGGCAGGGTGGTGTCACCGGATCCGGTCCGGCGCACTCCGGACCGGTTCCGCCCGCTCTTCTCTCTTCCGACCTCTTCTCTCTTCCTCTCTCTTCCGCCGCTTGGAGGCTGGTCCCGCATGTCCACGTACTCTGCGCACCCGCACCCGCACCCGCACACGGCGCTCACCGCGCTGGCCCGCACGAACGACCCGAAGACGATGCTGCGCCGCTTCCTCGCCCTCGACGCGGTCGTGACCACCGCGAACGGAATCGCGTACGCCGCCGCGTCCGGCCCGCTCGGTCGCCTCCTCGGTGTCGACGCGGGGCTCCTGCTCGTCCTCGGCGTCTCCCTCGCGCTGTATGGCGTGGGCGTCGGCTACCTCGCGTCACGCAAGAGCCCGCCCCAACTGCCCGTCCGCGGGGTGATCGAGGTGAACACGGCCTGGGTGGTGCTCAGCGTCGTCGCCCAGTTCACCTGGCTCTCGCCCAGCACGGCGGGCGCGGTGTGGATCCCGCTCCAGGCCGTGGTCGTCGGTGGCTTCGCGGCCGTGCAGTACGCGGCGCTGCGGGCTCTTCGGCCCTAGGCCCGCGGGGGCGCTTCGGCCCCTAGGCCCGCGGGGGCGCTTCGGCCCCTAGGCCCGCGGGGGTGCCTCGGCGCCGCGCGCGTCGAAGCGGCTGCGGGCGGCCTCGATCTCGGACAGGTACCGGTGCGTCCAGGCGCACATGCCGTCGACCGTGGCGAGCAGCCCTTCGCCCGCCTCGGTCAGGCGGTACTCGACGCGCGGTGGCACGGTGGCGTACACCGTCCGGTGCACGACGCCGTCGCGCTCCAGGCCGCGCAGGGTCTGGGTGAGCATCTTGTGGCTGATGCCGTCCACCGCGGTCCGCAGCTCGGTGAAGCGCAGCGTCCGGTCGGCCAGGGCGTTGATGATCAGCAGCGCCCACTTGTTGGCCACGCCGGAGAAGATCTCGCGGGCCAGCGAGTCGGCGCGGGTCAGGTCCGCGTCGTCGGCAGGGCCGCCGCCGGTCCGCTCGGTGTTCCTCATCAGGCTCCCTTTGGTCGGCTGCTAGGACGCCGACGACTGGAGGTACTTGACCGTCGCCGGGTCGGCCGGGAGCAGCGTCTCGATGGCCAGCTCGGCGACCGTCACGTCCATGGGGGTGTTGAAGGTCGAGATCGACGAGATGAAGGAGAGCAGGTGCCCGTCGTGCTCGAGGCGCAGGGGCAGCGCGAAGTAGGGCACGCCGCTCTGCGGGCCCTCGCCCTCGAAGACGTCGACTCCAGGGTCCGCCACCGGATACGCCGCCACCTCCTCGTACACCGCGCGCAGCGCGTCCGACCGCTGCAGAGCGATCTGCCGCTCCATCTGGTGCAGCAGATGCCCCCGCCACTGGCGCAGGTTGCGGATCTTCGGGGCGAGGCCCTCCGGGTGGAGCGTGAGCCGCATGGCGTTCAGCGGCGGCTGCAGGAGGCGCTCGGGGACGCCGTCGAGGAACATCGCGATGCCGCGGTTCGCGGCGATCACGTCGTACGACGCGTCGACGACCAGGGCGGGGTAGGGCTCGTAGCCGCGCAGGAGCTGTTCCAGGCCCTCGCGCAGGGCGCCCATCGAGGGGTCGTCCAGCGGGGTCTCGCGGAATCGGGGCGCGTAACCGGCCGCCAGGAGCAGCGAGTTGCGGTCGCGCACGGGTACGTCGAGGTGCTCGGCGAGGCGAAGGACGATCTCCTCGCTCGGGCGTGACCTGCCGGTCTCGATGAAGCTGATGTGCCGTGCCGAGGAGTCGGCGCGCAGGGCCAGCTCCAGCTGGCTCACCTTGCGCCGTTCGCGCCAGCCGCGCAGGAGCGGGCCGATGCCGGTGTTTTCCTTGGTGGACGCGGCACTTGTCATACCCAGACAGTAATCGAAGGCGTGCGCGATCCGCCGGGGCGGCGGAGGGGTTCCGCGGCCGGGTGGCCTGATCAGAGCCTCGCGGGAGGCGATGTGTCAGGCTGAGGGATATACGTGTACGTACAGCTGAGCAATATGCGCGTGCGTCGATACGTACGCCCTACCGCGTGCGTCGATACGTACGCCGTACGCACGGAAAGGAGCGCGGTCATGTCAGTCGAACCGCTGTCACAGAAGGACGTCGAGGAGCGGCTCGCGGAGCTGCCGGGCTGGTCGCTCGACGGCGACCGGATCACCCGCTCGTTCCGGCTCGGCTCGCACTTCGCGGCGGCCGCGATGGTCGTCCACATCGCGCAGATCCAGGAAGAACTCGGCCACCACTCCGATCTGACCCTCGGCTACAACACCGTCTCGCTGTCCGTGAACACGCACAGCGCGGGCGGCGCTCTCACCGCCCTCGACTTCGAACTGGCGGGCAGGGTCGAGGAGATCGCGGTCGGGCACGGGGCGGTCTGAGGGCCGATGCTGGACTACGGCAAGGAAGCCGACCGCTATGACGCGTCGCGTGGCGGCGAGCCCCGCGCCGCCGCCGCTGCCGCAGCGGTCGTCGGCCTGCTGCCGCCGGACGCGGGTGACCTCCTGGACGTGGCCTGCGGCACGGGCCTGGTCACCCGGCGCCTCGCGGGCTCGGGCCTGCGGGTGACCGGGGTCGACGCGGCGCACAACATGGCGCGCATGGCGTCGGGACGGCTGCCGGGCGCCATAGTCCTGGGCGACAGCCGCCAACTCCCCTTCCCCTCGGCCTCGTTCGACGCGGTGTGCGCGGTGTGGCTGCTGCACCTGCTGTCCGGCGCCGAGGAAGCGGCGGCGGTCGTCGCCGAGTGCGTGCGGGTGCTGCGCCCCGGCGGCGTGTTCGTCACGACCGTCGACAAGGCCGCCGCGCACGACGTGGGCAGCGACATCGACGCCGTACTGGCCCCGCGCCCGGTGCGCCCCGCGGTAGACCGCGCCCAGGCGGTCGAGGCGTACGCGGCGGCGCAGGGCCTGGCATCGGCCGGCCACACCTGGTTCCGCGGCCACGGCCAGGGCCGCACCCCACGCTCCACGGTCGACGACCTCCACCGGGGCTGGTTCACCCGGATCCCGCCGGACGGCCCCCTGGCGGCACGGCTCGCGGAAGGCCTGGCGGCACTCCCGGACCAGGAAGTACCGCGCCCGGACCCGCGGTTCACGCTCAGGTCGTTCCGGAGGCGGCCCGCCGGGTGAGGGTTCGCGACCGACGCGCGGTTGATGTGCCGCGGTTTGCCGGAACGGCAAGCCGACTAGCCACGGCGGAGGCCGTCGAGCAGGGTGGAAACCGCTCCCAGGGCCCGCGTGAGGGCCTGACCTCCAACAGACCGAAGGCGGCGGCAGAGACGATGGCTCACGACCACGAGCACGGCCACAACCACGGCCACGGCCATGGGCACCACCACGAGGACATCGACTGGGCCACCATGGGCCCGATGCTGGAGCGGCACGCACAGCTCGCCGCCCCGCAGAACCGCGAGATCGCGGCGTGGCTGCGCACCTGGCAGCCGGAGCCGAAGCTGATCGCGGACGTGGGCGGCGGTTCGGGCAGCATCTCCTTCCTCCTGGCGGAGATCTTCCCCAAGGCGGACGTGATCACGGTGGACCCGGCGGAGCCACTCCTGGAGCGAGCCAGGGAGCGGGCAGCCCGAGAGGGCCTGACGGACCGAGTGACCACCCTGCACGCGGAACTCCCGGAGGGAATCGGCGAGTTGCCGCACGCCGACCTGCTCTGGATCGGCCGGGCGCTGCACCACGTGGGCGACCAGGAGGCGGCCCTTGCCGCCCTCGCCGACCGCCTGGCACCGGGCGGCGCGATCGCGCTCCTGGAGGGCGGCCTGAACTCCCGCAGCCTGCCCCGCGACATCGGCTTCGGCCGGCCGGGCCTCCAGACCCGCTTCGACCTGACGGACGAGAAGTGGTTCACGCAGATGCGCGCGGACCTGCCGGGCGCGAAGACGGTCACGGAGGACTGGCCCACGCTCCTCACCGAAGCGGGCCTGCGCCACGGGGGCACCCGCTCGTTCCTCCTGGACCTCCCGTCCCCCGTCTCCGCAGAAGCCCGCGCCCACCTCGTCACCGAGCTCTCCCGCCGCCGGGAGATGCACGCGGACACCCTCGACGCCGACGACCTGACCACGGTCGACCGCCTCCTGGACCAGGGCGACGAGCAGAGCTTGCACCACAGGACCGATGTGTTCCTGTTGTCGGTGCAGACGGTGCATGTGGGGGTCAAGGGTTAGCGCCGCAGTGGCCGGGGCGGGCGTACACGGTGACGCGCCAGCCCCGGGCGCTCTTGGTACCGCACTGCTCGAAGCGGTTCTCCAGGACGTCGCGCTTCACGGTCTCCCGCTCGATCGCGTCGCCGGGATCGCGCGAGGGATCGGTGACGAAGACGATCCGGTGTTGCTTGAGCATCCGGGCCCGGATGACATCGGCGGGGGCCTCGGTGCCGTACAAGGTGTGTGACGCGGCCGGACGCCGATCGAGGGCGAGGTCGTCGAGCCCGGCGACGGCCCGCGGGTGTGGCAGGGTCCATACCCGGCGCCGCAGGGGCATGTACAGCACGGCGTCGCCCTCCCTCCCGGCGTCCTGAATGGCTTGCGTGACCGCTGTGGTGTCGTCGAGGCGGCTCTCAGGGGTACGCAGATGCATGCTGACGGGCGCCAGTGCGAGCAGAGCGGCAGCGGTGGCCGCCACGGCGAGGGCGGCGCGCCCGCGCCCGCCGCGCGTGACCCGGTCGAGGAGCGCACCGATGAGTAGCGCGAGCCCGGCGAGGCCGTACAGGACGTAGCGGTCCGTGTAGAGGGGCTTGACCGGGGCGATGAGCAGCAGCGTGAGGGTGGGGGCGGCGAGCAGGGACAGAGCGAGTCGGCGTAGCCCGATCGGCTGTCTCGCATCCCCCGCCCGCCTCCCCAGGAGCGCGGCGCAGACGGCCCCGGCCACACACAGGCCGACGGCCCCCGCGTACAGGTTCAGGTCGACATGCAGCCACCCCACCTGATCCTTCTGGCTCTGGCTCAGCACAGCGAGCGGCGCAAGCCCCGTGACCACGACCGCCGCGGCCAGGGCCCACGGCCGGCGCGCGGTTCGCGGCACCGTCAGTGCGTGCGCGGGCAGCGCGAACACCGCGAACTCGTGCAGCAGGCAGGCCACAAGCAAGAGCGCGCCGTACCAGCACCACAGGCGGTGCGCCCGACGCCCGTCGGCCGAGACCGCGCGCACCAGCGCGTACGTGGCCCAGACGACCAACGCGCACACCAGCGCGTACGAGCGGCCTTCCTGCGCGAACCGCTGGATCGACGGCACCACCGCGAACACGACCCCGGAGAACAGCCCCGTACGCGGACCGGCGAGGTGTCGCCCGACCACCGCCACACCGGCGGCGGCCACGCTCATCGCGAGGACGGACGGGATCCGCATGACGAGCATCGGATCGGCGCCGCCGAAGAGTTCACAGATCCGGAAGAGGCCGTACGTCAGCAGGTAGTAGAGCCCGTGGACGGCGTCCGCGTGCCCCAATGTCTGCCAGAGGTCGGACAGGCCGCGGTGCGCGACATCATAGGTGACCGCTTCGTCCCGCCACATGTGGCCGCCGCGGCGTATGCCCCAGAGTCCGAGGGTGATGGCGAGCAGCACACCTGGCAGGAGCGCAGGCAACCACGCTCTCCATCCCAGGAGTTGAAGTGCGCGTTCCGCTCGCGGCGCGGTTGCCCGTGACGGGGGCGGACGAGTGGTCTGCGTGGCGGCGGCGATGGCGGGCTCCCCGTGCGTGTGCGGTCGGCTTTCTAAGCCCCGGGCCCAAGAACGGGCCCAGGAAGCCGAGTTCAGCGGCGCGTGGATTGATAGGCAGCCCTGTTCCGCCGTGCCGATCAATTGCTAGCGTGGCCCCAGATCTTGACCAGAGGGGGCTGGGAGGGGCGGGTTGCGATGGGGCGTCGCGAGAAGCCGCTGGAGCCGACGGCGGGCCCCGTCCATCGCTTCGCGCACGAACTCCGCAAGCTCCGCGCCGAGGCGGGCAGTCCCACGTACCGGGCGATGTCGCAGCGCGTGCCGTACTCTGCGCCCACGCTCTCCGCGGCTGCCGCAGGAGAACGCTTGCCGACGCTGCCCGTGCTGCTCGCCTATGTGGCCGTGTGCGAGGGGGACCCGGCGGAGTGGCAGCGGCGCTGGTACAAGACGGTCGCCGAGGACGCCCGACGGGACACGGAGGGCGGCGAATCGCCCTATCCGGGGCTTACCAGATTCGACACCGACGATCAGGCCCGCTTCCACGGCCGCGACGACCTCGTGGACGAACTGGTGCGGCTCGCTTCACGACGCCGCGTCGCGGCAGTGATCGGCGCATCAGGTAGCGGCAAGTCCTCACTGCTGCGAGCCGGGCTCATCCCGGCGCTACGGGACTCCTCCGCCGCGTGGCGTCCCGCCGCGATCCGCATCCTCACTCCGGGCGACCGCCCGGCCCGCACCCACCGCGGCCTGTTGGAGCCGGCCGACGGCGAGGGCGATACGCTTCTTGTGATCGATCAGTTCGAAGAGGTCTTCTCGCTCTGCCACGACCCGGCCGAACGGGCGGAATTCCTGCACCGGTTGCTGGCGGCCCGCGCCTACGAGAGCCGCCTGCGCGTGATAGTCGCCGTGCGCGCCGACTTCTACGGCCGCTGTGCCGAACACGGCCCGCTCGCCGAAGCGCTGGGCGATGCCAACCTCCTCGTCGGACCCATGCAGCCGAGCCGCCTGCGCGAGGCCATCGTCAGACCGGCGGCATCCGAACGGCTCATCGTGGAGCGGTCGTTGACCGCCCGGATCGTGGCCGACGTGGCGGGCGAGCCGGGCGGGCTTCCGCTCATGGCGCACGCGTTGCGCGAAGTGTGGCGCAGGCGCAGCGGCAAGACACTGACGGAGGCGGCGTACGAGGCGATCGGCGGTGTACGGGGCGCCATCGCGCACACCGCGGAGGACGTCTTCGGGCGTCTGACGGAGGCGGAAGCCGCGACAGCGCGTCGGCTGCTCCTGCGGATGGTGGCGCCGGGCGACGGCACGCAGGACACCCGCCGCCCCGTCGACCGAGCCGAACTCCCGCCCGGCTGCGACGACGTACTGGAACGCCTCGTCACCGCGCGGCTGCTCATCGTCGACGGCACTACCGTCGACCTCGCCCATGAGGCCCTGATCAGCGCCTGGCCCAGGCTGCGGGGTTGGGTGGACGCGGACCGGGACCGGCTGCGGCTGCACCGGGCGCTGACGGAGGCTGCCGTGATGTGGGAGGAGTTGGGGCGGGATCCCGGGGCGTTGTACCGGGGGACCCGGCTCGAGGCGGCTCGGGAGACGTTCGGTGAAGTCCCTGCCGGGGGTGAGATGACGGCGCTCGAGGCTGAGTTCCTGGAGGCGGGCGTCGACGCGTACGAAGAGGGAGTGCGGGCCGGAGCCCGCGCCGCACGGCGTACACGCACGCTGTTGTCCGGCCTGGCCGTGCTGCTCTGCCTCGCCGTGATGGCGAGTGTCGCCGCCTGGCAGCAGAACCGGAACGGGGAGCGGCAGCGGGCGGAGTCGGAGGCGCGGCGGATCGTCGGCGTCGCGCGGACGCTGAGGCTCTCGGATCCGGTGACCGCGATGCGGCTGAGTCTGGCAGCCTGGCGGGTGGCGGATCTACCTGAGACGAGGGAAGCGGTGCGTGCCGCAGGCGCGTGGCAGGAGCAGGACTCGTTCTCCGGCCTGGACGACGGCAGCGCACCGAACGCACCACGCTACTTGAGCGCGAACGGCCGCACGCTGACGGCGATCGACCGTGACCGCGTGGTCCGGTGGGACGTGCGCGGCCAACGCCGCATCGGCACGTACGAACGGCAGGGGATCCACCAGAGCAACATGGATGTCAGCGCCGACGGACGCCTGATCGCGCAGCACGGCAAGCGTGGCGTACTGGTGTGGGACCTGAGCAGAAACCGAGCGGTGGGTCCGCGCTTCGGTACAGGGGAGTGGCAGGACACGGACGGCTGGTTCGGGTCGAGCGGGCGGACCTTCGTCATCCGCAAGGGAGCCCGTGAGGGCGCCACGGTCCAGGTGTGGGACGTTCGGAGGCACAAGTTGCTCGATGAGATCCGCGGCCGGACCACGGAGAGCCCGGCCCCCGTGCTCAGCCCTGACGACCGGCTGCTCGCGACTTGCTCGGAGACGGGCAGCAGTCTCTCCGTCCGGGACATCGCGAGGGGGCGAGAACTCCGGAGGACTTGGCCGCGGGAGGTGGACGAGCAGGTCTGCGGCGCCCCGGAGGTGACCTTCACCCCGGACAGTCGGGCGCTCGCCTTCTCCATCCCGGGCGGCATCCGTACATGGGAGCTGCGGACCGGACGGGAGCGGCCGAAGATCAAGCTGCCAGGTGACACGGAGGCGAGCCTGGACTTCGGCGAGGACGGTGCCAACGTCGCCGTCCTCGCCGAGGGGACGATCACGCTGCGGCGGACTCAGGCCCCCGGCAGGCCTCTGCTGCGATACCCAGTGCAGGATCGTGGAGTCACCGACGTGAGGTTGGACGCAGCGGACGGAGTGATCCGCTACCAAGCCAACGCCGAAGTCGTACGAAGCCTCGACATCCGTACGGCCCTGTCGGCGCACCGGCTGGAGCAGCCGCTGACGGCTGCGCGCTTCAGCTCGGACGGCCGCACGCTCGCGACCGTCGAACGCCGTGCCGGCAAGGCGGAGTTCAAGCTGCGTGACGCGCAGAGTGGTGCCGTCTCGGCGTCGCTGCCCGGTCCGGCGTGCGCGGACTGCGAGGCGCCGCCGTGGGCGTTCTCACCGGACGGCCGGACGTTCGCGTACGGGGTCATCGGGAAGCGTGGCACGACCGTTCGGCAGTGGGATGTCGTGCAGGGCGAGGAGTCGACCCGCACGACGGTGCCGTCGTGGGTAGAGAGCCTCGTGGTCCCGCCGGACGGCGCGGAAGTGGTCACTGGGGGTGCGCCGTTGGGCGCGCGGGACAACGACGACTGGGAGATCGAGGTCTGGAAGGTCACGAAGAAGGCGTCGAGCAGGGTGCTGCGCCGGGCGACGGCCGGTCTCTCGGGAACGCTGTCACCCGACGGACGCTCCGTCCTCACCTGGGACGGTGTGCTGACGGACCTCGCGACGGGTCGGTCCGCGCGGGCATTGCGCGGCGAGAATCTGTTGGAGACCTCCGTGTACAGCCCCGACGGCCGCTATCTCGCCGTGGCCGATGACGAGGGGAGACTCACCTTGTGGGACGCCCATGGCACCCGCGCTCTAGGTGTGCTCTCCCCGGGGTCGTACGACCGGGCCGAGGAGAGCCAGGGTTTCGGGTCGTCCCTTTCCTTCTCCGAGGACGGCCGTTACCTCGCGGCGGGCGGGGCGGACGGCGCCGTACGCGTCTGGGAGACGGATGCCCCCCGCCTCGCGGGCGCCGAGTACCCCGGCACCGACGGACCCGTCCTGGCGCTCGGCTTCGCGGGGGAAGAACTCCGTGTGGCGACCACGAACATACCCAGTCGTTCGATGCCGATCGCCGCGGGGCGCATGGCGGACGTGGTGTGCGATCGGGCCCGAGGCGGGCTCAGCAGGGCTCAGTGGCGTACGTATCTGCCGACTACCGAGTACCGAAGGACCTGTTGAGTCAGAGAGGCGCCCCCACCCGGCGGACCGGACGGGGACGCCCAAGCTGACCTCAGACCACGTCGAACGTCGCCGGATCCGCCCCCAGCCGCCGGTCCTCGTTCAGCGCACTGATCGCCGCCATGTCCTCGGGGTCCAGCTCGAAGCCGAAGACGTCGATGTTCTCCTTGATCCGGGACGGAGTCACGGACTTGGGGATCACCACGTTGCCCAGCTGGATGTGCCAGCGCAGGACCACCTGGGCCGGTGTGCGGCCGTGTTTCTGGGCGATCGCCACGATCGCCGGGACCTCCAGGAGACCCTTGCCCTGGCCGAGCGGGGACCAGGCTTCCGTGGTGATGCCCTGCTCCGCGTGGAATGCGCGGGAGGCGCGCTGCTGGAGGTGCGGGTGGAGTTCGATCTGGTTGACGGCGGGGATGACCGACGTCTCGGCGAGCAGCTGCTCCAGGTGCTCGGGCAGGAAGTTCGAGACGCCGATGGACTTCGCGCGGCCGTCGGCGTGGATCTTCTCGAAGGCCTTGTACGTGTCCAGGGCGAGACCCCTGGCGGGCAGCGGCCAGTGGATCAGATACAGGTCCACATGGTCGAGACCGAGCTTCTCCAGGGACGTGTCGAATGCGCGGAGCGTCGAGTCGTATCCCTGGTCGGCGTTCCAGAGCTTCGTCGTGACGAAGAGATCCTCGCGGGCGACGCCGGATGCGGCGATGGCCTTGCCGGTGCCCTCTTCGTTGCCGTAGACGGCAGCGGTGTCGATGCTGCGGTATCCGGCCTCCAGCGCCGTGGCGACGGCGGTCTCCGCCTCGGCGTCCGGCACCTGCCAGACACCGAAGCCGAGCTGCGGCATCTCGACGCCATTGTTCAGGATGATCGGGGGGACCTTGCTCACGAGCTCTCGATCCTTTAATTCGTCGGGTGGTACTCCCATGGTCAACGATCAGCTGCGGTACTGCATTCCTTGAACACTCCCGGGTGAAGTCCGGGCGGTTTTTGGCCCGCACCATTGACCGCGTTCCGTCATGCCACGACCCTATTGCACGCCACTGAACGCGGAACACTCATGTGAACGAACGAAGTGAACATGATGGATGCGAACCGTGAATCCTGAGCCGTTCCTACTGACTGAGCGGGAGCGGGTCCTCTTGCCAGAGCCCATGCTCAGCCGGGTGCCACCAGATGGGCGGCCTGCCCGCGCCGCGCCGGCGAACCCGGGAACACACCGACCTCGGCCAGCACCGCCGCGTCCCTCGCCGACACTCGCGATCGGTCCCGGACAGCCACCCCGGCGGGGCCGGACACCACAAACGGTGCTCCCAACTCCCGTAATCCACCCACCCCTTCGCCTCCGTCCGGCCGATCGTCGACGGTGCGGTCCACATGGCGGCGCTGAAGGGCGAGCGGCTCTGGCGCATACCGAGCAACGCGGACAACGAGGACGTCGGGACGCCGAGGGCGTTCTACGTCCGCGCGTACGGGCGGCTGCGCGCGCGGTCACGGCCGTGCCGGACGCGGCAGCCGACGGCAACCAGCTCCGGCTCTCCACCACGAACGCCGACAACCACGGAGGGCAAGCCAGACGGTTCGGAGGGGATCTTCCGCGTGGCCCTCGGACAGGTCCCCCGGGGCGGCTACGTCGGCTGGTCCCGGGCCACGGTCGTCCCCAGGTACGCGTCCCGCACCTTCGCGTCCGCGCGTACCTCGGCCGCCGTGCCCTCGGCCAGGACGTTGCCGAGGTCGAGGACCACCACGCGGGCGCAGAGCTCCATCACGAAGGCCACGTTGTGCTCGACCAGGAGCACGGCGCAGTCCTCCTCGTCCGCGAGGTGCCGGATGACGGCCGAGAGCTGGCCCCGCTCGTCGGCCGTCATTCCGGAGGCGGGCTCGTCCAGGAGCAGCACCCTGGGCGGGTCCGCCACCGCCCGTGCCAGTTCCACCATGCGGGCCTGGCCTACGGGCAGGGCGCCCGCGTAGTCCTCTGCGAGTGCCTCAAGTCCGCACTCGCGCAAGACACGTGAGGAGCGGGCCCGCCTTTCCCTCTCGTGCGTACGCCGGGTGGGCGCCGCAAGCAGATCGGCGCCGAACCCGCCACCGCCGCCCCGCCACTCCTGCGCGACGAGCAGGTTGTCGGCGACCGTGAGCTGCCCGAAGAGCTGCTGGCGCTGGAAGGTGCGGCGCATTCCGTGGCGTGCGCGCCATACGGGGGAGCGGCGGGTCACGTCGACGCCGTCGAGCAGGACGCGCCCCTGGTCGGGGCGGCGGATGCCGGAGACGACGTCGAACAGGGTGGTCTTTCCTGCCCCGTTGGGCCCGATGAGGCCGCAGACCTCGCCGGGACGCAGGCTCAGGTCCACGCCCGTGAGGGCATGGACGCCGCCGAAGCGGACCCCGATGCCGGAGGCTTCGAGGACGCGGTCGCTTTCGAGGACGCGGTCACTCATGGTTGGCCCACTCCTTCGGCGCGGCCCTGCGCGGCGATGCCCAGATAGGCCTCGGTCAGCTGGTCCGCCCGGACCTCGGAGCGGGGGCCGCACCAGGAGACCCGGCCCTGCGCGAGGTAGGCGACGGTGTCGGCGATGCCGAGGATCTCGGCCGCCTTCTCCTCCACCAGGAGCAACCCCGTCCCGGCGTCACGGAGTTCGGCGAGGAGACGGAAGACCTCGTCGACCACGCGGGGTGCGAGCCCGAGGGACGGCTCGTCCGCGATCAGGACCTCGGGCGGGCGCTGGAGGAGGGGTGCGAGGGCGAGCATCTGCTGTTCCCCTCCGGAGAGGGAGCCCGCGGTGACCTTCCGCCGCGAGGCGAGGCCGGGGAAGCGGTCGTACACGGCGTCGCGGGCGTGCCCGTCCGGCAGGTGCAGGGCGAGGTTCTCCTCGATGGTGAGGGAGGGGAAGATGCCGCGGCCTTCGGGGGCGAGGACGACTCCCGCCCGGGAACGGTGGACGGGGCCGCTGCGGGTGGAGTCCGCGCCGGCGACGTAAATCTGCCCCCTGGCGGGGGTGATCAGCCCCGCCGCGACGCGGCATGTCGTCGACTTGCCTGCGCCGTTGGGGCCGAGGAGGGCGAGGATCTCGCCGGGACGGACGGTGAGGTCCACGCCATGGAGGACGAGGGCGCCGTCGTATCCGGCGTGGACGTCACGCAGGGCGAGGGAGGGAGGGTTCTTCTCCCCCATCCCGCCCCTTCCCGAAACCGGCTCCGCCGCCACCGGTGGCCGTCGATCACCGGCTCCGCCGAGTTCGTCCTCAAACTCCCCCAAGCTCTTGAAGAGCAGGGAGGGACCCCCACGACGGGCTGAAACCCCCGCCACCCGCCGCCGATGCAACCGCACCGAAACCGCCGCACAGTACCCGTCAGGATCATTGGCGAGCGCCAACCCCGCCAACCCGAACAGGATCACCGGCAACTGCACGGACTCCGTCACGTAATCGGCGACCAGATGCGGCACGATCGCGAAGACGAGCCCCGCCACCACCGCGAACTGCGGCCGTCGCACACCCGCGGCCACCACGACCGCCAACCACACGAGGCCCGTCATCGCGGTGAAGTCCGTGGCCGTGATCCGCGTGTTGAACGACGCGTACATCACGCCGCCGAACCCCGCGAGCCCCGCCGACAACGTGAACAGCAGCAGCTTCGTCCGCACCACCGAGACCCCGGAGGCCATCGCCGCCGCCGGAGCGGACCGCACCGCCAGCATCGCGCGGCCCGTGGCAGATCCCCGCAGCGCGCTCAACGCGGCCACGGCGACCGCCACCAGGACGACCATCGCCACGCCCATCGCGCGGTCGTCGCCCAGGTCGACCGGGCCGAAGACGGCGCGGGGGATCTCCCACCCGGTGTCTCCGTTCCTCAACCACCCCATCTGGAAGAGGACTTGATCGGCGAGGAAGGCAAGGGCGAGGGTCGCGAGCGCCAGCGACCGGCCGCCGAGACGCAGTGCCGGCAGCGCGACGAGCGCGCCGAGCACCGCAGCCCCGCACGTGCCCACCAGCGCCGCGGCGATGAACGGCCACCCATGGCTCATCAGCAGCCCCGCCACGAGTGCCGCGCCCGTCACGAACGTCGCCTGCGCCAGGGACACCATCGCGCCCAGGCCCGTCACCACGGTGAAGGAGATGAAGACCAGCGAGATCGCCAGGCCCTGCGCGAGGATGCCGCTCCAGAAGGGCGTGGTGACCGTGTAGAAGGAGAGGGCGAGCAGTACGCCTCCCACCGTCCAGGGACCCCAACTGCGCAGCCACGACTTCCCGGCGAGATAGTCGATCGGCGGCGCGTCCACCGCCGCCGTGCCCGCCGTCCGCTGCCGCCGCGTCAGCAGGAGCAGCCCGGCGAAGAGGATCAGGAAGGGGACCGCCGTGCGGAACCCGGTGATCTTCTCCGCGAAATCCGCGTACCCGGCGACCAGGTTCTGCAGGACACCGAGCCCGAGCCCGCCCGCGAACGCCAGCGGAATCGACATGAAGCGCCCGAGCACCGCGGCCGTCGCCGACACGAACAGGAACAGGGTGAAATCGTGCGAGGACAGGCCCAGCAAGGGAGTCGCCAGCACTCCGGCGAGACCCGCGAGCCCCGACGACAGCATCCACGCCACCGACGAGAGCCGGTCCGCGCTCATGCCCCGCAGCTCCACGAGCGAGCGGTTGTCCACCGCCGCCCGCAGCCGAAGGCCCAGCGGCGTGTGGCGCATCAGGATCCACAGGCCGACCGCGACCACGGCGGTCGCTACCCACGTGATCAGCTGGTCGGAGTCGATGCCGACGCCGTCCATCAGCTGCCAGTTCTTGGCGGGGCTCGGCCCGACGCCCGGCAGACCGAACTGGTTCTCGGCCGGTTTGACGGAGGCCCCCGCTTCATCGAGGAGCTCCACGACCCACAGGCCGAGCGCGGGCAGCGCGACGAGCAGTCCGATCGTCGCCACGATCTGCGCGGTCTCGCCCACTCTCGCCAGCTTGCGGAACATCATCCGGTCGAGGCCCCAGCCGAGCGCGGGCGCCACGACACAGACGAGAAGGAGGGCCGTCGGTACGGCGGGCCAGCCGAAGCCGGAGTGGAGTTCGTAGAAGGTGAGCGCGCAGAGATAGGCGGTCGCGCCGTGCGCGAAGTTGAAGAGTCCGGATGCGGAGTAGGACAGGACGAGGCCTGTCGCGAGCAGCGCGTAGAGGGCGCCGGAGACGAGACCGCTCAGCACGAATCCCAGCAGGTCCGACATGGGTGTCGTACCCCCCTACTTGAAGGGGATGGGTTCGTAGCACTTGAAGGGCGACGACACCGCGTACTTGCCGCCCTTGAGCTGCACGAGCGCGCCGCAGCCGAACGACTCCTTCTGCCCCTTGGGCAGGCTGCGGTCGCCGACCATCGTGTCCTTGTCCGAGAAGCCGTTCGCCGCCTGCTGGAAGGAATCCACGGTCAGGTCCTTGCCGGCCTTCTCGGCGATCGACAGGAAGAGGTCGGCCGACATGTAGCCGGTCATCATGTGCATGTTGAGCGGGACGTCCTTGCCCGCCGCCTTCTTGATGTCCGCCTTGAACTGCTTCATCGCCGGGGTGTTCTGCTCGAACGGCTGGAAGGACAGCAGGATGTGCACACCGTCGAGCGCCTTCTTCGTCGCGCTCTTGGCAAGCAGGCCGGGATCGTAGTCGGTCGGGTCCGTGATCACGCCCTTGAAGCCGGAGCGCTTGACGGCCGTGAAAAGGCCTATGTTGTACGGGGTCTGCATGACGGAGACGACCACGTCCGGCGCCTTTCCGCCGTCGGAGCGCAGGATCTCCTTGGTGTACGCCGACCAGTCGCTCGGCACGGAGGTCGCGGGCACGGTCGACTTGGCGTACGTGACCTCGTAACCGGCCGCAGCGAAGCTCTGCTTGTAGGTGCGGATGGCGAAGGTGCCCGCGTCGTTGTCGTTGGCGAGGATGGCCACGGACTTGCCCTTCGAGCCGTCCGTCACCTTCTTCAGGCCCTCGGGCCAGCTCTGCGTGATGGTGCCGCCGGGCATCGGCACCATGCAGCCGCCGAAGCCGTACATGTAACTCGGGCCGCAGAACGGCGGGATGGTGCCCCAGCCGAACGTCGGGACCTTCTGCTTCTGGAGGAAGTCGGAGCCGGAGAAGGTGACCGAGCTCATCGGCGAGATCGCGAAGACCTTGTCCTGCTGGACGAGTTTGCGCGCCGCCGCGAGATTCTTGCCCGGGTCCTGGCCGTCGTCCTCCGCGCCCAGGTAGTCGATCTTCCGCCCGTGTACGCCGCCTTCGGCGTTCGCGCGGTCGAAGCGGGCCTGGGCGCCGAGGTCGGTGTCCTTCTTGCTGTAGCCGCTGGCGGTCGTCATGGAGACGATGCCGCCTACCTTGATGGAGTCGGCACTCACGCCGCGTACGGAGCCGCCGGCTCGGTCGCCGCCGCTCGAATCGCTGCTGTTGGAGGCGGAGTTGCAGGCAGTGGCGAGCAGGAGTGCGGCCACGGTGGCAGTGATGGTGCGGATCGATCGCGACACGGGTGCAGCCCCCTGAAGTCGAAGTGGGGCTGATTCTGTGCGGGACCTGATGAACCGTCAATAACTGACGCGTCGGTAATTGATGAACCGTCAGAAACCGTTCCGGGTCACCTCAGGCCCGGTACAGGGCCTCGACCTCGGCCGAGTAGGCCGTCTCGATGGCCTTGCGCTTGAGCTTCAGCGAAGGCGTGAGCAGCCCGTGCTGCTCCGAGAACTGGTGGGCCAGTATCCGGAACGTACGGATCGACTCCGCCTGGGAGACGAGCGTGTTGGCGGCCACCACGGCCCGCCGTACCTCGGTCTCCAGATCCGGGTCGCGCACCAGGTCGGTGGGCGACATCGGCGGCTTGCGGCGCATGTTGAGCCAGTGCTCCACGGCCTCGCCGTCCAGGGTCACGAGCGCCGCGATGTAGGGCCGGTCGTTGCCCACGACGATGCACTGCGCGACCAGCGGATGGTCGCGCACCCGCTCCTCCAGTTGCCCCGGCGAGACGCTCTTGCCGCCGGACGTCACCAGGATCTCCTTCTTGCGCCCGGTGATGGTGAGGTAGCCGTCCTCGTCGAGCGCGCCCAGGTCACCGGTGGCGAGCCAGCCCTCGTGCAGGGTCGCGTCGGTGGCCTTGGGGTCGTTGAGGTAGCCCTGGAAGACGTTGCCGCCGTTCAGCCACACCTCGCCGTCCTCCGCGATGTACACGGTGGTGCCGGGGATGGCCTGGCCGACCGTGCCGTAGCGGGTGCGCTCGGGCGGGTTGGCGGTCGCGGCCGCCGTGGACTCGGTCAGGCCGTAGCCCTCGTAGATCTCGACGCCCGCGCCCGCGAAGAACAGCCCGAGGCGCCGGTCCATCCCCGAGCCGCCGGACATCGCGTGGCGCACACGGCCGCCCATGGCGTCGCGCACCTTGGCGTAGACGAGCTTCTCGAAGAGCGAGTGCTGCATGCGCAGGGCCGCCGAAGGCCCGGGGCCCGTGCCGAAGGCCTTGGCCTCCATCGCGTCCGCGTACCGCACGGCGCACTCCACGGCCTTGTCGAAAGGACCCGACTTGCCGTCCTTCTCGGCCTTGCGCCGCGCCGCGTTGAACACCTTCTCGAAGATGTACGGCACGGCCAGGATGAAGGACGGGCGGAACGCGGCGAGGTCCGGGATGAGCGCCGCCGCGTTCAGGCTCGGCTGGTGGCCCAGCTTGACCCGGCCGGAGACCGCCGCGACCTGCACCATCCGCCCGAAGACGTGCGCGAGGGGCAGGAAGAGCAGCGTCGTCGCCTCGTCGCCGCGCCGCGAGTGGAAGACCGGCTCCCAGCGCTCGATGACCGTCCGGGCCTCGAACATGAAGTTTGCGTGGGAGATCAGACAGCCCTTGGGGCGGCCCGTGGTGCCCGAGGTGTAGATGATCGTGGCGATCGAGTCGGGGGTGACGGCGCGGCGGTGACGGTTCACCACCTCGTCGTCCACGTCCATGCCCGCACGGTTCAGTTCGTCCACGGCGTCCGCGTCCAGCTGCCACAGCCTGCGCAGCTGCGGCAGCCGGTCGATGACCGAGCCGATCGTCATCGCGTGGTCCTCGTGCTCGACCATGGCCGCCGACACCTGCGCGTCGTGCAGCATCCAGAAGACCTGCTCGGCGGATGACGTGGGGTAGACGGGGACCACCTGGGCGCCGACCGTCCAGAGCGCGTAGTCGAAGAGCGTCCACTCGTAGCGGGTGCGGCACATGATGGCCACGCGGTCGCCGAAGCGCACGCCCTGCGCGAGCAGCCCCTTGGCGAGCGACATCACCTGGTCGCGGAACTCCGCCGACGTGACGTCGCGCCACACGCCGTCGGTCTTGCGGCCGAGGGCGATGTGGAGCGGATCCTCAAGGGCATGGTCGAACACGACGTCGGCAAGGCCGCCCACCAGCGGCGCCGACGCCATCGGAGGGTTCGTGAACTCGCGCAATGATGCTCCTTGTGGCGCTCCGCACAGCGCCGGTGACGGTACCCCACCGCGCAGCCGGGCGGGAGAGGGGTGACCGACCCCTCGGTACGTACCATCCACGCTGGTCAGCCGCTGAAATCCGGCCACAAGGGGAGAGGCGGGACAGAATACTTACGGTTCAGTAAGTTTCGGTGGCGTAATCTCCACCGAATCTGTACGCAGAGGTCACGGCTGTGGCTGCCTCTCGGAGACGTGCCCGGCGGCTGCCGGAATCTTCGCTTCCGGTGTCTCGGTTCCCGGCCCCGTACCGGTGCCCGACGCCGTGCGAGCGGACCGCACCATGACGAGGACCGCCGCCCCCGCCACCAGACCCACCACGCCCGCGACGACCGCCGCCGCGTTGAGACCGGAGGCGAACGCCGTCCGCACGGCGTGCTCGGAAAGCGTGCCACGCACTACCGACGCGCCGCCGCCCGCGACGGTGTGAGCCGCGTCATGGCCGAGCGTGTCCTGCATGCGCGAGGTCAGCACCGTGCCGAAGACGGCGACCCCGAGCGCGTACCCGAGCTGGCGGAACGTGTTGACCGCGCCGCCCGCCATCCCCGAGTTCTCCGGCGGCACGGCCGCGAGTGCCGCGCCCCCCAGCGCAGGCGAGACCAGGCCGGTGCCGATGCCCGCGAGGGTGAGTCCGGGGACGAGTGAGCCCCAGGAGGACCCGGCGTCGAGCACCGCCATGGCGACCCCGCCCCCTCCTATCAGGAGCAGACCCACGCCGATCGTCAGGCGCGCGGGCACCCCGTGCAGCAGCCGTCCGCCGATCGCGGCCACGACGAACGAGGTGGCGGCCAGCGGCAGCATGACGAGACTGCCGGTCACCGGGCTCATGCCGAGCACGGTCTGCAGCCAGATCGAGAGGTAGGGCATCAGGCCGAACGCCGCCGCGTTGTAGCCGATCGCGCCGACCAGTACGCCCGTGAAGGCGGGCACGCGCAGGAGCTTCAGGTCGAGCAGCGGGTGCGCGACGCGGCGTTCGACGGCCACGAAGGCGGCGAGCGCGAGTACCGCGACCGTCAGGGTCACCACGGTGGGCGCCGACGTCCAGCCCTCCGAACCGGCCCGCACCACTCCGTACGTCAGCGCGCCCGCGAACAGCGCGAACGTCACCGTGCCCGCCCAGTCGACCCGACGGCCCGCCCGGCCCTTCGACTCCGGCACCACGCGCAGTGTCAGCCACATCGACACGACGCTCACCGGCAGGTTCACGAAGAAGATCCACCGCCAGCCGGGCCCCTCGGTGAGCAGCCCGCCCACGATCGGCCCCATCGCCGCCGCGGCCCCGCTGACCGCACCCCAGACGCCGAGCGCCACCGACCGGTCCCGCCCCTGATAGGCGGCGCCGAGCAGCGGCAGCGTCGTCGCGAACATCGCGGCGGCGCCGAGCCCCTGCAGCGCGCGGGCGGCCACCAGGACCTCCGCGTTCGTGGCGAGCCCGCAGCCGAGCGACGCGACCGCGAAGAGCGCGGTGCCCGCCACGTTGAGCCGCCGCCGGCCGAGTACGTCCGCCGCGGCCCCGACTCCGAGCAGCAGCGCGGCGAGCGCCAGCGCATAGCCGTCGATCACCCATTGCAGATCACTCAGCGAGGCGTTCAGCGCCCTCGCCATGTCGGGCAGTGCCACGACCACGATGGTCACGTCCAGCAGCAGCATGAACGTCCCCAGGCATACCGCTGTGAGCGGCCCCCATGTACGCATTGTCAACTCTCCTCGTACGACTTGTGCGTCTTCTACGACTTCTACGACGCGTGTGCGTGCCTCGTACGATGGAGTCGCGCCGGACGATCCAAGTCACTAGTCACAATGAATCGAAGGAATCCGACACCGATGGGCAGTGAAGCGGCAGAATCACCCACTCCGATAGCTCCGGACTCGCTCGACGTCCGACTCCTCCAGGCCCTGGAGATCGACGGCCGCGCGCCCTTCAGCAAGATCGCCGCTGTCCTCGGCGTCTCGGACCAGACCGTCGCCCGCCGCTACCGCAGGCTGGTCGCCGACGGCAGCCTGCGCATCGTCGCCGTCCGGGACCACGAGAGGCTCGGCCAGGACCAGTGGATGCTGCGGCTGCGCTGCGCCCCCGACGGCGCCGACGCCATCGCCACAGCGCTTGCGCGCCGCCGCGACACCTCATGGATCGGCCTCACGTCCGGCGGCACCGAAGTCGTCTGCTGCACCCGGCCCCGCACCCGCACCGACCAGGACGAGCTGCTGCTCGCCAAGCTCCCCCGCACCCCGCACATCGTCGACATCCGCGCCCAGCAGATGCTGCACCGCTTCTTCGGCGGCCCGGACGGCTGGCTGATCAAGCACGGGCCGCTCGGCCGGGAACAGATCGCGGCCCTGCGCGGAGCGCCGCCCGCGCCCACCGTCCGCGCCGACGCGCCCCTGCGGATCGAGCCGGAGGACGAGCCGCTCGTCGCCGCGCTCGAACAGGACGGCCGCGCGACCTACCCGGAGCTCCAGCAGGCCACCGGACGTTCGGAGTCGGCAGTCAAGCGCCGCCTCGGCGCTCTCCTCGCCTCCGGCGCGATCTACATCGACATCGAGTACGCCGACGCCCTCATCGGCCTGCATGTCGGGGCGATGCTCTGGATCACCACCGCGCCCTGGGCCATGGACTCGGTGGGCAGGGCCCTCGCCTCCCACGCCGAGATCGCTCACGCCACCGCCGTGGCGGGCCCCTCCAACATCATGGCAACGGCCGTGGCCCGCGACATCCCCGCGCTCTACGTCTACTTGAGCGGGAAACTGGGGCAGCTCGACGGCGTCCAGCACGTCGAGACCGCGCCGTTCATGCGCCGCGTCAAGCAGCTCACGTACCGGCCTGTCCCCGCTGAGCGCCACCGCTGAGCGCGCGCCCTACCCTCGCTGCCGCCGCCGGTGCAGCCGGTCGCCGCCCGCCAGGATCGACGCCGCGAGCGCGTCCGCCGCGCCCTGTGCCGAGGCCCGCCGCTCGCCGTGCAGGAGCACGAAGTCGACCGCGCCGAGCTCCGGGAGGCCCGCACGCTCAGGGACACGGACAAGGCCCGGAGGGATCAGGCCGTGGGAGTGCGCCATCACCCCCAGACCCGCGCGGGCGGCGGCGACCAGGCCGTTCAGGCTGCCGCTCGTGCAGGCGATCCGCCAGGCACGGCCGCGCCGCTCAAGCGCTTCCAGGGCAAGGGCGCGGCTGATGCCCGGCGGCGGGAACACGACGAGCGGCACTGGCTCCTCGGGGTCCAGGCGCAGCCGCTCGGCGCCGATCCAGACCAGCTCGTCGTGCCAGACGAGCTCGCCGCGCGGGTCCTCCGGACGCCGCTTGGCGAGGACCAGATCGAGCTTGCCCGCGTCCAGCTTCTCGTGCAGCGTTCCGGACAGCTCGACGGTCAGCTCCAGGTCGACGTCCGGGTGGTCGTGCCGGAACGACTCCAGGATGTCCGTGAGCCGGGTCAGGACGAAGTCCTCCGACGCCCCGAACCGCAGCCGCCCGCCGAGCCGCGTCCCGGTGAAGAACGCCGTCGCCTGCTCGTGCACCTCCAGGATCCGCCGCGCGAAGCCGAGCATCGCCTCGCCGTCCTCGGTGAGCTCAACGGAGTGTGTGTCGCGCGCGAAGAGCTGGCGTCCGGTGGCGTCCTCCAGGCGGCGCACGTGCTGGCTCACCGTGGACTGGCGCAGGCTCAGGCGCCGGGCGGCCTGCGTGAAGCTCAACGTCTGGGCCACCGCGAGGAACGTGCGGAGCTGTGCGGGGTCGTACATGGTCAAGAGGTTATCGCGGAACGTGATGACAGTCAGAGCGGTATGCGGGATTCCCGATCGCGCTGATCAGGAGGATCATCGAGAGGGCACGACATGAACCGAACCGATGGAGCGAAGTGAAACGCCCGAGCTGGCCCACCTGGATGCCGATCGACCCCTACATCCTGGCGTTGCTCGGCACGGTGGGTGTCGCCGCGCTGCTGCCCGCGCGCGGCATCGGCGCCGACGTCGCGGGCGGGGCATCGACCGGTGCCGTGGCGTTCCTGTTCTTCCTCTACGGGGCGCGGCTCTCCACCCGCGAGGCGCTGGACGGCCTCAAGCACTGGCGGCTCCATGTCACCGTCCTCGCCTGTACGTTCCTCCTCTTCCCGCTGCTCGGGCTCGCGGCCAAGGGACTCGTTCCGTACGTCCTGACGCCCGCGCTCTACAGCGGGTTCCTCTTCCTGACGCTCGTGCCGTCCACGATCCAGTCGTCGATCGCCTTCACCTCCATGGCGCGCGGCAACGTCCCCGCGGCGATCTGCGCGGGCTCCTTCTCCTCGCTCGCAGGCATCGTCCTCACCCCGCTGCTCGCGGCTGCCTTGCTCGGCAACAGCGGGGGCGGGTTCTCCGCGGACTCGATCCTGAAGATCGTGCTGCAGTTGCTCGTGCCGTTCCTCGCCGGACAGTTCCTGCGCCGGTGGATCGGCGACTTCATCGCCCGGAACAAGAAGGTGCTGAGCCTCGTCGACCGCGGCTCGATCCTGCTCGTCGTCTACACCGCGTTCAGCGAGGGCATGGTGCAGGGCATCTGGCACCAGGTGACGCCGCTGCGGCTCGGCGCGCTGCTCGGCGTGGAGGCGGTGCTCCTCGCCGTGATGCTCGCCCTCACCTGGTACGGGGCCAAGAAGCTGGGCTTCGGCCGCGGGGACCGCATCGCCATCCAGTTCGCCGGGTCGAAGAAGTCCCTCGCGGCCGGACTGCCCATGGCGAGCGTCCTGTTCGGGGCCGAGGCCTCGCTCGCCGTCCTGCCGCTGATGCTCTTCCACCAGATGCAGCTGATGGTCTGCGCGGTGATCGCCAAGCGCCGCTCGCGAGACATCGAAGACGTCGAGGATTTCGTCACTGAGCCGTCGCGAGGCGAAGAGACACGAACCGCGGTCGGTACAGGGACACGTTCCGGCTGACGTTCGCCGCCGCGCTCGCGGGCGCCGCGTCCAGCCAGTTGACGTCGTAACTGAGCAGCAGCCGGCCGTTCCCGCTGAGCGCCGGATGGGCCTGGGGGTTGTACGCGGCCATGTCCTGCTCGGTCGAGCCGTCCTTCGGCAGCGGCGGCGCGAAACCCTTTGCCGGTCCGCGCCAGGGACCGGTGGGCGAGCACGACCAGTAGGAGGTCACGGTGGTCAGGCCTTCGGTCCCGGCGGCCATCGTGAACAGGACGTACGTCCCCTTCACGCGCACCACCGTGAACGCGCTGCCCACACCCTTGCGTTCACCGTCACCGTCCCCCAGGACGGGCCGCGGCTTCCCGGACTCCGTCCAGTCCCTGCCGTCCCAGTAGCGCCACGCGCCGGGCTCCGCCAGCCTGCCCTTGGGGACGCGGGCCACGTAGGCGTCCGACGCGGGGCGCGCGGCGGCCTGGGCGTCGTTGCCGCCGAAGACGTACGTCCAGTCGCCGTCGTCCACCGTCGTCGTGCCATACAGGACGCGCTTCTCCGGGTCCGGCACTGATTGCTGATCGGAGACCTTGACGATGCCCTCGACGCGCAGATCGGGCAGGGAGAGCGTGGCGACCTCGGTGGCGGTCGGGACGCCGTAGATCCACGGGCCCGTCCCGGTGGCGCGGGTCCACAGCAGGACGCGTACGACCTTGTCGGACGAGCCGGGGGAGCGGGGCTCCACCTTCGCGGCGACCGGCCAGCGCCACTGCTGCGGCGCCGGGTCCGGGAACATCGGGGCGGGCAGGGTGCGCTGCAGGGTGCCCGAGCGCGACATCACCACGGCCGAGTTGCGGACCATGGGCGCGGTGGCGTCCCGCCAGGTGTGGGGCTGGCCCGCCGGGTTGGGCGGGGCGTGCACCTGGCCGAGGAAGGTGTCGGAGAACAGCCACAGGAGCCGCCCGTCCGGGAGGCGCACCGAGTGGGTGCCGTCCCCGCCGGTCCAGTCGTCCGCCCGCGCCGTGTCGTCCCCGTAGCGGGCGAACGCCCCGGTGACCTCGTGGTCGGCGGCCCAGGACGAGACGGTGCGCGCCTCGCATGCGTCACCGCCCTCCCGGTCGTCCGGGAGGGCGGTGAGCAGCACGGCCGCGCAGGTCAGGGCGAGCAGCAGGACGATCCAGGTCCTGCGCGCGCTCCGGCCTCCGCGTGGACCTTGGTCGGCGGACACGTGCGGGACGTTAGTTGCTCGCGCGGATGTGGTCCATGGGGAGCCATGCCACGGTGTCCCGCGTCACAGGCGCCTTGGCCGCGCCGTCCCGGCCCAGGCCTGCCAGCTCGGCGTCGCTCAACGCCCTGTCGTACACGCGCACTTCATCGATCGCGCCGGTGAAGTGCGCGCGGCTGTCGACCCGCTGGCCGACGTGGAATCCGTACCCGGACGTGCGGGTGACCGTCCCCGGGACGTCGGAGGTGCTGATCGGCGTGCCGTCGACGGACAGGGTGAGCCGCCCTCCACCGCGGCGCAGTGCGATGTGGTGCCACTCGCCGTCGTTGTACGCGCCCGTGGTGCGCACGGACGCGGACTTCGGGGGAGCGGTACCGTCACGCGTGGTGATCAGGCCCGTGACGCGGTTGCTCGCGGGCTCGCCGCGCAACCACACCTGCGGCTGGTTGGTGCCGATGCCGCCCATCCACAGCAGCGGCTGTTCACCGCTGGTCGCCGAGTAGCGGAACCACAGCGAGGCCGTGAAGTCCTTTGTGCCTAGCGGGAGTTGGCTGCGGTAGGGCAGGCGCACGGCGTCGTTCGTGCCGTCGAACGAGATGGCCTTGCCGAACCGGCCCTCCGTCGTGGACGCCCCGCCGAGCACGGCGGCCGGCTTCGCGTGCGGGGCGCGGTCGGTGGTCTTCGGGTCCGGGCCGCGGCGCGGTTGCAGCCAGTCCTCGGTGAAGCGCGCGAAGCGGATCTCGTCGCGGGCGTCGACCGCCCCGCCCTCGTACATCAGACCCACGTGCGCGCCGTCCGCCCGCACCATGTCCGAGTAGCCCGACCAGTCCGTGGTCACCGTCGTGCCGCGGTCCACGCTGTCCCAGGTGCGGCCGCCGTCGTAGGAGGAGCGGATCTGCATGGTGCGGCGGCGGTCGGGGTCACCGGGGCAGGCGAGCAGCATCCGCTTGCCGAACTGGAGTGTGGAGCCCTGCACTTGGGGCGTGTAGAGATCGGGGATGGCCTTGAATGGCGCGACGAAGCTGTCGCCGCCGTCACGGCTGACCGTGTGCGTGCGGTGCCCGAGATCGGTGCCGTCCTGCTCGCGACCGCTGACGTACAGGGCCCCGTCGGGGCGCTCCGTGATGGTCATCTCCGACGGCTTCTGCCGGAACGTGCCGTCGGCCGGTATCGGGTACGAATCCTTCGCGCCGATCTTCCAGTTGTCGCCGCCGTCGTCGCTGACGATCAGTGCCGCGTGGTTCGCCGTGACCCGACTGCCGTTCCACGTCTCGGTGTTGACGGTGAAGACGAGCCGCCCCGCGTGCTTGCCGCGGGTCAGCTGGAGGCCGTGCACGGGCCCGGTCGCGTACCAGGAGTTCCAGTCGTCCGGCAGGATCTGGTCGCTCAGGTCGCGCGGCTTCGACCAGCTGCGGCCGTCGTCTTCGCTGTACTGGAGGTGCGGGGTGCGGTCACAGGGGACGGCGCAGTTCCCGCCGTCCGTGCGGCCCGTGTTGTACGTCTCCGCCAGGAGGATGCGGCCGGTCCTGCGGTCCACGATCGGCGCGGGATTGCCGTGTGTGTCGCCCGCGCCTTCGTTGACGACCTGGAGCGGACTCCAGGTGCGGCCGCCGTCGTGCGACCGCTTGACCACGATATCTATGTCGCCGGCGTCACTGCAGTCGTTCACCCGCCCCTCGGCGAAGGCGAGGAGTGTGCCCTTGACCGTCTTCACGACGGCGGGGATGCGGTAGCAGGCGTACCCGGGATCCTGCGAGGCCTTGAAGAGCACCTGCTGTTCGAACCCGGTGGCGGTGGCCTCGGGAGCCGCCTGCGCGGTGGGTCCGGGGAGCAGTGCCCCGACGGCGACGACGGTCAGTGCGGCCGTGGCGGTGCGGAGGGATCTGAGGCGTACACGGAGAGCTGATGGCATGGCGCGGCCCACCCTTCAAGGTGACTGGACATCCTGACATCCCACGTCCAACGTTCGCGCCACAGACGCTACTTGGACGGCTCGACACCCCACAAGAAGCGTGCGTGGCACGAATGGCCGCAGCCTGGTCAGGAGCCCGGACCCGAAGGGCACCGAGGCATGGGGGCGGGTCCGGGACCCCGCCGGCGCAGGGGGCGCTCCCCGCCGGCCGGGGTCCCGCCGCCGTGCAGCGGGGAGTGGCCGGTCAGCCCTGGGAGGCCGCGGCCCGCACGGCGATCCGGTGCTCGCCCGCGTACACGTTCATGGATGAGCCGCGCAGGAAGCCGACCAGGGTCAGGCCCGTCTCGGCGGCCAGATCGACGGCGAGGGACGAGGGCGCGGACACGGCGGCGAGCATCGGAATGCCCGCCATCACCGCCTTCTGCGCCAGTTCGAACGAGGCGCGCCCCGACACCAGCAGGACCGCGCGCGACAGCGGCAGCCGCCCGTCCTGGAGCGCACGGCCGACGAGCTTGTCGACCGCGTTGTGCCGGCCCACGTCCTCCCGTATGTCGAGGAGTTCCCCGTCCTCGGAGAAGAGCGCCGCCGCGTGCAGCCCCCCGGTCCGGTCGAAGACCCGCTGCGCCGCGCGCAGCCGGTCGGGGAGGCACGCGAGCAGCTCGGTTTCGAGCCGGACCGGGGGAGTGTCGGAGATCGGGAATCGGGCCGTCGTCCGGACCGCGTCCAGACTCGCCTTGCCGCACAGGCCGCAGGACGAGGTGGTGTAGACGTTGCGTTCGAGGTTGATGTCGGGCAGGACGAGCCCTGGGGCGGTCTTCACGTCGACCACGTTGTACGTGTTCACGCCGTCCGCCGTGGCCCCGGCGCAGTAGACGATGGACTGGAGCTCGTCCGCGGAGCCGAGCACCCCCTCGCTCACGAGGAAGCCGGCCGCGAGCGCGAAGTCGTCACCCGGCGTGCGCATGGTGATCGCGAGCGGCTTCCCGTTCAGCCGGATCTCCAGCGGCTCCTCCGCGACCAGGGTGTCCGGCCGCTCGGTGACGGCCCCGTCCCTGATGCGGATGACGCGGCGGCGCTCCGTGACTCGTCCCATGTCGATCAGTCCCGGTTCTGTACGTGCTGGTAGCCGAAGCGGCCCTTGATGCAGAGGTTGCCGTGGGTCACCGGATTGTCGTGCGGTGAGGTGACCTTCACGATGTCATTGTCCTGCACGTGCAGGGTCAGATTGCAGCCGACTCCGCAGTACGCGCACACCGTCGTCGTCTCCGTCTGCTGCTCCTCGTCCCAGGTCCCGGCGGCCCGCATGTCGAACTCGGACTTGAAACTGAGGGCGCCCGTCGGGCAGACCTCGATGCAGTTCCCGCAGTACACGCACGCGGACTCGGTCAGCGGTCCGTCGTGCTCGACGGCGATCCGGGCGTCGAAGCCGCGGCCCACCACGGAGATGGCGAACGTGTTCTGCCACTGGTCACCGCAGGCGTCGACGCACTTGTAGCAGAGGATGCACTTGTCGTAGTCGCGCACATAGAGGTCGTTGTCGACCCTGGGCTCCTCGTTGAGCCGGGCAGCGTCCGGGCCGAAGCGGTCAGGCTTGGCGTCGTACTCCTTGAGCCAGCCCGCGACCTTCGGCGTCGTCGACATGTCGACGGACGAGGCGAGCAGTTCCAGCACCACCTTGCGGCTGTGGCGGGTGCGCTCGGTGTCGGTGAGGACGGTCATCCCCGGCTCGGCCCGGCGCGAGCAGGCCGGGGCGAGGGTGCGGGCGCCCTCCACCTCGACGACACACACCCGGCAGGCGTTCTTCGGGGTGAGGGTGTCGCCCTCGCAGAGGGTCGGGACGTCCTTGCCCGCGGCACGGCAGGCGTCCAGGATGGTCGCGCCCTCGGGCACTCTGGCGTCCTGCCCGTCCAGCGTGAACTCGACGAGGCGGCGCGGGATTCCCAGCGGTACGGCGGTCACTTGTACGCCCCCAGACGGTCGATGGCGGATTCCACGGCGTTCCAGGCGGTCTGGCCGAGCCCGCAGATGGAGGCGTCCCGCATGGTCCGCCCCACCTCGCGCAGCAGGGCGATGTCACCGGCGGCGTCGGCCCCGGTCCGCTCGACGATGCGGTGCAGGGCCTCCTCCTGGCGGACGGTGCCGACCCGGCAGGGCACGCACTGCCCGCAGGACTCGTCGCGGAAGAACTCGGCGATGCGGAGCAGGACGCGGGGGAGCGGCACGGTGTCGTCCAGGGCGAGCACCACCCCGGAGCCGAGGGTGCTGCCCGCGTCCCTGGTCCCCTCGAAGGTGAGCGGGATGTCGAGCTCGTCGGGCCGTACGAAGCCTCCGGCCGCGCCGCCCAGGAGGACCGCGCGGAGGTTGTCCGGCTGCCCGGCCAGGGCGAGGAGCTCGCCGAGGGTGGCGCCGAAGGGGAGCTCGTAGATGCCGGGGCGTTCGACGCTGCCGGAGACGCAGAAGAGCTTGGGTCCGGTGGATGTGGCGGTGCCGATGGCGGCGTAGGCCTCGGCGCCCATGGTGAGGACGGGCAGCACGTTGACGAGGGTCTCGACGTTGTTCTCGGCGGTGGGTTTGCCGAAGAGCCCCTTCTCCACGGGGAAGGGCGGCTTGGAGCGGGGCTCGCCCCGATATCCCTCGATGGAGTTGAAGAGGGCGGTCTCCTCCCCGCAGATGTAGGCGCCGGCGCCGCGGCGGATCTCGATGTCGAAGGCGTACCCCTGTCCGAGGATGTCGTCGCCGAGAAGCCCGCGCGCACGTGCCTGCGTGATGGCGTGGGTGAGCCGCTCCAGGGCGCGGGGGTACTCGCCGCGGAGGTAGAGGTAGCCGAGGTGGGCCCCTGTCGCGTACCCCGCGATGGTCATCGACTCGATGAGCGAGTACGGGTCGCCCTCCATGATCACCCGGTCCTTGAAGGTGCCGGGCTCGGACTCGTCGGCGTTGCAGACGAGGTAGTGGGGGTGATCGGGTTGCGAGGCGGTGGCCTGCCACTTCCGTCCCGTGAGGAAGGCGGCGCCTCCTCGGCCGAGGAGGCCGGAGTCGGTGACTTCGCGGATGACTTCGGCGGGGCCGATGTCGAAGGCGGTGCGGAGGGCGGTGTAGCCGCCGTGGGCGCGGTAGTCGTCGAGCGAGGTCGGGTCCACTGCGCCGATGCGCTTGAGGAGGATCAGCCCCTCCTGCCCGGCCTGGGGGACGGCCAGGGCCGCGGGGGGCTCCGCGGGGGCGGATTCCGGGGCCAGGGCGGCTTGGGTGAGGGTTTCGGGGGCGGCTGGGGCGATGGTTGCGGTGGCGTAGGTCTTCTCCCCGCTCCCACCCCTACCCGAATCCCGCGGCTCCGCCGCCTCGAGGGCGCCGTCCCTGGGGCTCCGCCCCAGACCCCGCTCCTCAAACGCCGGAGGGGCTGAATTTTCCCGCCCAACCACTCCCGCCCGTACCACAAGCGCCGCCGGAGCCCTCTCGCACAACCCCAGGCAGGGTGAGGCCTCCACGGCCACCCCGGACGCGGGGCCGAGCCGCGCCGAAACCTCCCCGCACAGCTCCGCACCGCCCCCACAAGCCAGGTCCGTACACACCCGCACCACTGTCGCGGGACGTGGCCGTACCGAGAACATCGAGTAGAACGTGGCCACCCCGTACCCCTCCGCCGGCGGCACCATAAGGCGCCGGCAGAGGTAGTCGAGGCCCCCCTCGCTCACCCACCCCACGCGGTCGTTGAGCGCGTGCAACCCCGGCAACAGCTCATCCCGCCGCTCCCGCGCCGCACGGCCGCCCCGCGCCCACCGCAGGTCCGCGTCGCTGCGGTCGGCGGCCCCCTCCCAGGCGGACTCGGGCGGGCCGAGCAGCGCGTCCACGGCCGCCCGTTCCTCGTCCGTCGGCTTGCTGTCACCGAAGTGCAGATCCATGCGTCACCTCACGTCGTCAGCGCGGTCAGCTTCTCGATACGTATCGCCGACGCCTTGAACTCCGCCGTCCCCGCGATCGGGCAATTGGCCTCGATCGTCAGCTGGTTGGTGTCCACCTCGTCGGGAAAGTGCATGGTCATGAAGGCCAGCCCGGGGCGGAGCCCGGGGTCCACCCAGACGGGGGCCGTCACCGTCCCGCGCCGCGACGACACCCGGACCTCCTCGCCGACCACGACGCCGTACCGCTCCGCGTCCTCCGGGCACAGTTCGACGTACTCGCCGCGCCGTAGCGGGGAAGCGAAACTCCCGCTCTGTACACCGGTGTTGTACGAGTCGAGCCGCCGTCCCGTCGTCAGCCGGATGGGGTAGGAGTCGTCCGTGAGGTCCACCGGCGGGTCGTGCGCGACGAGCCCGAAGGGTGCGAGCACGCCGCGCCGCGCGGGATCCGCGTCCCACAACCGGCCGTGCAGGTACGTCGGTTCGACCCGTTCCTCCGACGGGCACGGCCACTGGATGCCCTGCAGCGACTCAAGGCGGTCGTACGTCATGCCCCAGTGATCCGGCGACACCGAACGCAGTTCGTCCCAGACCGCCTGCGCGTCCGCGTACTTCCAGTCGTGGCCGAGACGTTCGGCGAGGTCGCAGAGGATGTCGATGTCCTCGCGCGCCTCACCGGGCGGCCGCAGGGCCTTGCGTACCCGCTGCACCCGCCGCTCGCTGTTGGTCGTCGTGCCGTCGGTCTCCGCCCAGGCGGCGGTAGCCGGAAGGACCACGTCCGCCAACTCGGCTGTCTTCGTGAGGAAGATGTCCTGGACGACGAAGAAGTCCAGGGCCCGCATCCGCCGCACCGCCTGCTCGCTGTCCGCCTCCGACTGCGCGGGGTTCTCGCCGATGCAGTAGACGGCCTTGAGCGCGCCCTCCTCCATCGCCTCGAACATCTCCGTCAGGTTCAGTCCGTAGCGCGGCTGGATGACGGTGTCCCACGCCGTCTCGAACTTCAGCCGGGTGTCCGGGTCGAGGATGTCCTGGAAGCCGGGCAGGCGATTGGGGATCGCGCCCATGTCGCCGCCGCCCTGCACGTTGTTCTGCCCGCGCAGGGGTTGCAGGCCCGAGCCGTAGCGCCCCACGTGGCCGGTCAGGAGCGAGAGGTTGATCAGGGCGCGGACGTTGTCCGTGCCGTTGTGGTGCTCGGTGATGCCGAGGGTCCAGCACAGCTGCGCCCGCTCGGCGCGCGCGTAGGCGTGCGCCAACTCCCTTATGGCGGCGGTCGGTACGCCCGTCACCTTCTCTGCGAGCGAGAGCGTCCACGGCTCGACCAGGGCCGCGTACTCCTCGAAGCCGGACGTGGCGCGCTCGATGAACGCCCGGTTGGCCAGGCCCGCGTGGATGATCTCGCGGGCGATCGCGTGCGCCATCGGGATGTCCGTGCCGACGTTCAGGCCGAGCCAGCTCTCCGCCCACTCGGCGGTCTTCGTGCGGCGCGGGTCGACGGCGTACATGCGGGCGCCGTTCCTGATCCCCTTCAGGACGTGCTGGAAGAAGATCGGGTGCGCGAAGCGGGCGTTCGAGCCCCACATCACGATCAGGTCGGTGTGCTCGACCTCCTCGTACGAGGACGTGCCGCCGCCCGAGCCGAAGGCCGCGGAGAGGCCCGCGACGCTCGGCGCGTGGCAGGTGCGGTTGCAGGAGTCGACGTTGTTCGTGCCCATCACCACGCGGGCGAACTTCTGCGCGACGTAGTTCATTTCGTTGGTCGCGCGGGCGCAGGAGAACATCCCGAACGCGCCGCGTGCGGCCCGCAGTCCCGCCGCCGTCCGGTCCAGTGCTTCGTCCCAGGTGGCCCGGCGCAGCGGCTCGTCGCGCGCGTCGCGTACGAGGGGGTGGGTGAGCCGGGTGTACGTCGTGGGCACCCGGTCCCGTTTCCTGCTCATGCCGGGCTCCTCGTGTTCTCGCTCATGCCGCGCTCCTCATGCGGTCGGCCAGCAGATCCGAGATGGCGTGGACGGTACGGAGCGTCGGCACCGGCACGCCGGTGATCTCGGCCAGCTCCACGACGGCCGCGAGCAGCACGTCGAGTTCAAGGGGCTTGCCGCGCTCCAGGTCCTGGAGTGTCGAGGTGCGGTGGTCGCCCACGCGCTCGGCGCCCGCGAGGCGCCGCTCGACGGAGATGTCGGGGCGGCAGCCGAGTGCCGCCGCGACGGTGAGCGTCTCGTTCATCATGATCTCGATGACACGGCGCGTGCCGCCGTGCAGGCACATCTCACGCATCGTGGCGCGGGAGAGCGCGCTGATCGGGTTGAACGAGATGTTGCCGAGCAGTTTGATCCAGATGTCACCGCGCAGTTCGGGCTCCACGGGGCACTTGAGGCCGCCCGCCTGCATCGCCTCGCTGAAGGCGAGACAGCGCTCGGAGCGCGAGCGGTCGGGCTCCCCGATGGAGAACCTGGTGCCTTCCAAGTGCCTGACGACTCCCGGACCTTCGAGCTCGGTCGCCGCGTACACCACACACCCGATGGCCCGTTCGGGCGCGATCACCGCACTGACCGCGCCCTCGGGATCCACGCTGCTGACGCGGTGGCCGTCGTGCGGGCCGCCGTGCCGGTGGAAGTACCACCAGGGGATGCCGTTCTGGGCGGCGATCACCGCCGTCTTGTCGTGCAGGAGCGGCTCGATCAGCGGCCCGCACGCCGCGTACGAGTTGGCCTTCAGGCCCAGGAAGACGAAGTCGACGGGGCCGATGTCGGCAGGGTCGTCGGTGGCGTGGGCCCGCGCGGTGAAGTCGCCGCGCGGGCTGTGGACACGTACTCCGTGCTGCCTCATGGCCGCCAAATGCGGTCCACGGGCGACGAGATGGACGTCGGCACCGGCGCGGTGCAGCGCGGCTCCGACGTAGGCGCCGATCGCACCGGCGCCGAGGACTGCGACTTTCACGGTGGCGCGCTCCGTTCGGTTGAGGGATCCGAAGAAGGCTCAGGTTCGACATCACGCGTGATGAACTGTCGATGGAATATTGTCTACAGTATGGAAGTTGGCCCAGCAAGGGGTCGCGCGGCACATTGCATACCGTCGACGAAAACACCCTGGGCTCTTCCCAACTCACCTCTTTGATTCCTAGTGTTCGGGATCATGAGGCCCCCCGTCGCACCTCCGGGATGGAGCCGCTGGCTCGTACCGCCCGCCGCCCTGTCCGTCCACCTCTCCATCGGCCAGGCCTACGCCTGGAGCGTCTTCAAGCCCCCGCTGGAATCAGCGCTCCACCTCAGCGGCACGCAGAGCGCGCTCCCCTTCCAGCTCGGCATCGTGATGCTCGGCCTCTCGGCGGCCTTCGGCGGCACGCTCGTGGAGCGCAACGGTCCGCGCTGGGCGATGACGGTCGCCCTCGTCTGCTTCTCGTCCGGCTTCCTGATCGCGGCGCTCGGCGCGGCGCTCGGTCAGTACTGGCTGATCGTCTTCGGCTATGGCTTCGTCGGCGGCATCGGCCTGGGCATCGGCTACATCTCGCCCGTGTCGACCCTGATCAAGTGGTTCCCCGACCGCCCCGGCATGGCGACCGGCATCGCGATCATGGGCTTCGGCGGCGGCGCGCTCATCGCCTCGCCGTGGTCGGCGCAGATGCTGGAGTCCTTCGGCTCGGACTCCGACGGCATCGCCCTCGCGTTCCTCGTGCACGGCCTCACGTACGCCGTCTTCATGGCGCTCGGCGTGCTCCTGGTACGCGTGCCGCGTACGGAAGGGGCGCGGACCCCGGGCGCCCCCGGCGTGCTCGACGGGCCGCAGGTCTCCGCGCGGGCCGCCGTACGCACGCCCCAGTTCTGGTGCCTGTGGATCGTGCTCTGCATGAACGTGACCGCGGGCATCGGCATCCTGGAGAAGGCGGCGCCGATGATCACCGACTTCTTCTCGGACACCTCGACGCCGGTCTCGGCCGCCGCCGCTGCGGGCTTCGTCGCGCTGCTCTCCGCCGCCAACATGGCCGGGCGCATCGGCTGGTCGTCGACGTCCGACCTGATCGGCCGCAAGAACGTCTACCGCCTCTATCTGGGCGTCGGCGCGCTCATGTATCTGCTGATCGTCCAGTTCGGGGACGCGTCGAAGCCGCTCTTCATCGTCTGCGCCCTGGTGATCCTCTCCTTCTACGGAGGCGGCTTCGCCACGATCCCCGCGTATCTGAAGGACCTCTTCGGGACGTACCAGGTCGGCGCGATCCACGGCCGGCTCCTGACCGCCTGGTCCACCGCCGGTGTCCTCGGGCCGCTGATCGTCAACTGGGTCGCCGACCACCAGGAAGAGGCGGGCAAGCGCGGGGCGGGGCTCTACGGCCTCTCCCTCACGATCATGATCGGGCTGCTGATCGTCGGCTTCGTGGCGAACGAGTTCGTCCGCCCCGTCCATGCCCGCCACCACATTCCCGCCCCGAGGGAGGCCGCCCATGACGGCACCGACCAGCACGCCGCAAAGTAGTCCGCCCCGCCGCAGGGCGCTGATCGTCGGCGCCTGGCTCTGGGTGGGGGTTCCGCTCGCATATGGGGTGTATGAACTCGTACACAAGGCCACTCAGCTCTTCACCGGGTGACCCGATGATGAGAAGTGTCCAAAGCCCACGCCCGATTCCTGTCGCTTTACGTGTCCTGTTACTGGTGAGTCGCTGACCAGACTGGACGGTCCCGCATCTCCGGCAACAAGGGGGACCCGTTCATGCACGGCTCACGCATCGCCGCCGTCGGCCACTACCAGCCCGCCAAGATCCTCACCAACGAGGATCTGGCGGGCATGGTCGACACCAGCGACGAGTGGATCCGCTCCCGCGTGGGCATCCGCACCCGGCACATCGCGGGACCCGACGAGCCGGTGGACGAGCTCGCCGCGCACGCCGGGGCCAAGGCCGTGGCCGCCGCGGGCCTCGCGCCCGACGCCATCGACCTCGTCCTGGTCGCCACCTCCACGGCGATCGACCGCTCGCCGAACATGGCGGCGCGGGTCGCGGCCCGCCTCGGCATCCCGTCACCGGCCGCCATGGACATCAACGTGGTCTGCGCGGGCTTCACACACGCGCTCGCCACCGCCGACCACGCGGTGCGGGCCGGGGGCGCGACGCGTGCCCTGGTGATCGGCGCGGACAAGATGTCCGAGGTGGCGGACTGGACGGACCGCACCACCTGCGTCCTGGTCGGGGACGGGGCGGGCGCGGCCGTCGTCGAGGCGTGCGGACCCGGCGAGGAGCCCGGCATCGGCCCCGTGCTCTGGGGCTCGGTGCCCGAGATGGGCAACGCGGTCCGCATCGAAGGCACGCCCCCGCTCTTCGCGCAGGAGGGCCAGAGCGTCTACCGCTGGGCGACGACGCAGCTGCCGCCGCTCGCCCGCAAGGCCTGCGAGCGGGCCGGACTCACGCCCGCCGACCTGGCCGCTGTGGTCCTGCACCAGGCCAACCTGCGCATCATCGAGCCGCTCGCCGAGCGGATCGGCGCGGTCAACGCGGTCGTCGCGCGCGACGTCGTGAACTCGGGCAACACCTCGGCGGGCAGCATCCCGCTCGCCCTGTCCAAGCTGGTGGAGCGCGGCGAGATCGTCCATGGGGACCCGGTGCTGCTCTTCGGCTTCGGCGGGAACCTCTCGTACGCGGGCCAGGTCATCCGCTGCCCGTAGGCCCTGTCGTCACACTCCCGCCTGCCCCGTGACGCCCGGCACGGGGCTCCCTTCGGGAGACGACGGGAGTGTGAGGACAGGACCTGGCGCGGGCGATCACCGCCGCCGAGCCGTGTGACGGGACCGACTCCCCCTGGTACTGGCCATTGTGCTCAGTAGACTGTAGACAAAAGGCAATCGTCGAGGAGGGGACCGCGATGTTGTCCACAGGACTGCCGCAGGGGGCGGTGCCCAAGCTGGAACGCCCTGGTCCGCTCCGTGAGCGGGTCTACGAAGCGCTGCTCGAACTCATCACGACCCGCGCGCTCCAGCCGGGCCAGCACCTCGTGGAGAGCGAACTGGCCGGGCATCTGGGGGTGTCGCGGCAGCCGGTGCGCGAGGCACTGCAGCGGCTCAACACCGAGGGCTGGGTCGACCTGCGCCCCGCGCAGGGCGCGTTCGTGCACGAGCCCACCGAGGAGGAGGCGGACCAGCTGCTCACGGTCCGTACGCTCCTGGAGGCGGAGGCCGCCCGGCTCGCCGCGGCCAACACCGGCACCGCCGGGATCACCGCGCTGGAGGAGCTGTGCGCCAAGGGTGAACAGGCCGTCGCGGACGGGGAGGTCGACCTGGTGGTGGCCACGAACGCGGCGTTCCACGCCAAGGTCATGGAGCTCGCGGGCAATGTCGTCCTGGCCGAACTCGCCGGACAGGTGGACCGCCGCGTGCGCTGGTACTACACGCCGGTGGCCCGCCAGCGCGGCAAGCAGTCCTGGATCGAGCACCGCCGGCTGATCGCGGCGATCGCCGACCGCGACGAGGGCCGGGCCACGGAGATCATGCGCGCGCACACGGAGCACACGCGCGAGACGTACCACCAGCGGGACCGCGACGCCTGACGCATCAGGCGCGAGCGGCGGGCAGCCACGGCGTGGACCACCGATGAGGTGGCCGGCCGTGGCTCTGTCGTCGTCGGCCGGTGTCTCCGCGGCTGGAGCGCCCGGGACGCGTCTGTCCGTCTCTTTGTCCTGTGACTGGAGAAAGTCATGGGTAATTCGTGCGCAACTTCTTCCCACTCCCGGCAGGCGCTGCTACGTTCCCCTCGAAAGCCCGACGAGAAGAACGAAAGCCGGGCGTGACGACATGAGTTGCCCGATGAGGCGGGGAGGGGCGCGTGAGACGTATGACGGCTCGACCCGCCAATGCGCACCAGGCGCGACTGCTGCGGCTGCTGCGTGACGGAGGGCCCAACTCCCGTGCCCAGCTGGGCGATCAGGTCGACCTCTCGCGGTCGAAGCTGGCCGTCGAGGTGGACCGGCTCCTGGAGACCGGACTCGTGGTCGCCGACGGACTCGCCGCCTCGCGCGGCGGCCGCCGCTCCCACAACATCCGCCTGGCCCCCGCCCTCCGCTTCCTCGGCGTGGACATCGGCGCGACCTCGGTCGACGTAGCGGTGACCAACGCCGAGCTGGAGGTACTCGGCCACATCAACCAGCCCATGGACGTGCGCGAAGGCCCGGTCGCGGTCTTCGAGCAAGTCCTCGCCATGGCGGCCAAGTTGAAGGCCTCCGGGCTCGCGGAAGGATTCGACGGCGCCGGGATCGGCGTCCCGGGTCCCGTCCGCTTCCCCGAAGGTGTCCCGGTCGCCCCGCCGATCATGCCGGGGTGGGACGGCTTTCCCGTACGGGAGGCCATCAGCCAGGATCTGGGCTGCCCCGTCATGGTCGACAACGACGTGAACCTGATGGCGATGGGGGAACAGCACGCGGGCGTCGCACGCTCCGTGGGCGACTTCCTCTGCGTCAAGATCGGTACGGGCATCGGCTGTGGGATCGTCGTCGGCAGCGAGGTCTACCGAGGGGTCACCGGCAGCGCGGGCGACATCGGACACATCCAGGTCGAACCGGACGGGCGGCCCTGTGCCTGCGGCAACAAGGGCTGCCTGGAGGCGTACTTCAGCGGTGCGGCACTCGCCCGCGAGGCGGAGGACGCCGCGGGATCCGGGCTCTCCCAGGAGCTCGCGACCCGTCTGGAAGCCGCAGGGAAGCTCAGCGCGGTCGACGTCGCCGCGGCGGCCGCCGCCGGTGACGCCGCCGCACTCGACCTCATCCGCGCGGGCGGCAACCGCACCGGCCAGGTCATCGCGGGACTCGTCAGCTTCTTCAACCCCGGCCTCGTGGTCATCGGCGGCGGTGTGACCGGCCTCGGCCACACGCTGCTCGCCGCCATCCGCACACAGGTCTACCGCCAGTCGCTGCCCCTGGCGACCGGCAACCTCCCCATCGTCCTGGGCGAGTTGGGGCCGACCGCCGGAGTCATCGGCGGCGCCCGGCTCATCAGCGACCACCTGTTCTCACCGGCCTGACCGGTACGTACGACCTGTACGACCCGCAAGACCCATAAGGCGCCACGCACCACACCTCACCCAGTACAGCGCGCTGCCCCGCCCTGCTCCGAAACAGGCCCCACACCCGAAGGGGGCCACCGCCCTACCCCGCCCTGCCCTGAAACCGGCCGCACCCGCCGCACCCGCCCAAGGGAACCGTCATGGCACCAGAACCACCGCTGCTCACCATGTCCGGCATCACCAAGTCGTTCCCCGGCGTCCGCGCCCTCGACGGCGTCGACCTCCAGGTCTTGGCCGGCGAAGTGCACTGCCTCCTCGGCCAGAACGGCGCCGGAAAATCCACACTCATCAAGGTCCTCGCCGGAGCCCACCAGCCGGACGACGGCGAGATCGCCTGGCGCGGCGAGCGCACCACGCTCAAGTCGCCCATCGCCGCCATGCGCCTCGGCATCGCCACCATCTACCAGGAACTCGACCTGGTGGAGGGCTTGTCCGTCGCCGAGAACGTCCACCTCGGACATGAGCCGACCGCGGCCGGCTTCGTCGTGAAGGGGCGGGAGGCCAAGGCCTCAACGGCCTCTCTGCTCAAGCGACTTGGCCACGGCGAGATCGATCCGGGCACGCTCGTCGGCGACCTCTCCGCCGCCCAGCAGCAGATCGTGTCCATGGCCCGCGCCCTCTCCCACGAAGTGCGCCTCATCGTCATGGACGAGCCGTCGGCCGCCCTCGACCCGGACGAGGTCGACAACCTCTTCCGCATCGTCGGCGACCTCACGGCGGACGGCGTCGCCGTCGTCTACATCTCCCACCGCCTCGAAGAGATCCGCCGCATCGGCGACCGCGTCACCGTCCTCAAGGACGGCCGCGCGGTGGCAGGCGGTCTCCCCGCGAAGGAGACCCCGACCCGCGAGGTCGTCGCCCTGATGACGGGCCGCAACGTCGAGTACGTCTTCCCGGACCGCCCCGTCGAACCACCCACCACCGAAGCGGTGTTGAAGGTCTCGGGGCTGGCCCGTGCCGGTGAGTTCGAACCCCTCGACCTCGAACTGCGCCCCGGAGAGATCGTCGGCCTGGCCGGGCTCGTCGGCTCCGGACGCTCCGAGATACTGGAGACCATCTACGGAGCGCGCAAGGCGACCGCAGGTCAAGTGACGCTCGGCGGGCAGGTGTTGAAGCCCGGAAGCGTCCGTGCCGCCGTCCGCGCCGGAGTCGGGCTCGCCCCCGAGGAGCGCAAGGCGCAGGCCCTGCTGATGCTGGAGTCCGTCACCAACAACGTGTCGGTCTCCTCCATGTCCCGCTTCTCGCGCGGCGGTTGGCTCGACCGGGCCGCCGAGAAGAAGGCCGCACAGACCGCGACCCGCGAGCTGTCCCTGCGCCCCGACAACCCCGGCGCGCCCGTGCGCACGCTCTCCGGCGGCAACCAGCAGAAGGCCGTCCTGGCCCGCTGGCTGCTGCGCGGCTGCCGCGTCCTGCTGCTCGACGAGCCGACCCGCGGCGTGGACGTCGGCGCACGCGCCGAGCTGTACGCCGTGATCCGCCGCCTCGCCGACGACGGCCTCGCCGTCCTGCTCGTCTCCAGCGAAGTGCCCGAAGTCCTCGGCCTCGCCGACCGCGTCCTGGTCCTGCGCGAGGGCCGCGTCATCCACACGGCCCCGGCCCGTGACCTCGACGAACACCGCGTACTCGACCTCGTACTCGAAGGGAGCCCGGCGTCATGACGCAGCCCGCATCGCCGCCACGGCCCGCCACATCGAAGAGTGAACCGGCGGACGGCGCAAGCCCGTTGCGGACGCTCGCCGCACGTGCCGACGTGCGGACGCTGTCCCTGCTCGGTGTGCTCGCCGTCCTCATCCTGATCGGCGGAATCACCCAGCCCGACTCGTTCCTGGACACCGACAACGTCCAGCTGATCCTCACCCAGGCGTCCGTCATCGGCGTTGTCACCGTCGGCATGACCTTCGTGATCATCTCCGGGGGCATCGACCTGTCGGTCGGGGCGATCGTCGCGCTGGCCTCGGTGTGGGCGACGACGGTGGCCACCCAGGAGTACGGTTTCGCGGGCATCCTGTTCACCGCGGTGATCGTCGGCATGGCCTGCGGCCTCGTCAACGGCCTGCTCATCGCGTACGGCGGGATGGTGCCGTTCATCGCGACGCTCGCCATGCTGGCGTCGGGCCGCGGCCTCGCCCTGCAGATCACCGACGGCAAGACCCAAATGGTGACCGTGGACGGGGTGTTGAAGCTCGGTGAGCGCGACTCCTACATCCTTGGTATACCCCCGCTCGTGCTCGTCTTCGCGGCCGTCACCGTGATCGGCTGGCTGCTCCTGAACCGCACCACCTTCGGCCGCCGCTCGGTCGCGGTCGGCGGCAACGCGGAAGCCGCGCGCCTGGCCGGCATCGACGTACGCAGGCAGCGTCTCTACCTCTACCTGCTCTCCGGCCTGTGCTGCGGCATCGCGGCCTTCCTGCTGATCATCCTCTCCGGGTCGGGCCAGAACACCAACGGCAACCTCTACGAGCTCGACGCCATCGCCGCGGCGATCATCGGCGGCACCCTGCTCAGCGGCGGCCGGGGCACCATCACCGGCTCCGTGCTCGGCGTACTGATCTTCATGACGATCACCAACATCTTCGCGCTCAACAACCTGCAGAGCGACGTCCAGCAGATCGCCAAGGGGGCGATCATCGTCGCCGCGGTGCTCGTCCAGCGGCGTACGGCCTCAACTCATTGACGCGACACCCGCATTGAAACCCGCATTGAAACCTGCATTGACACCCGATCCCTGACCCGCAGACCCGAAGGGTTCACCGCCATGCCAGACACATCCCCATTCGCGAGCCGCAGAGGACTGCTCTTCGGAGCCGCCGCCCTGTCGACCGGTGCCCTCATCACGGGGTGCACCAGCAACGAGCCCAAGGACGAGGGGTCGGACGACAAGGATCAGCCGGTCGCCGACGACAAGCCCGGCAAGAAGGTCACCATCGGCTTCGCGGGCCCGCAGGCCGACCACGGCTGGCTCAACGCGATCAACGACAACGCCAAGGAGCGGGCGGAGAAGTACTCGGACGTCACGCTGGAGTCCACCGAGGGCTCCAATGACACCGCCGCCCAGATCGGCCAGGTCGAGACGCTGATCAACAAGAAGGTCGACGTCCTGGTGATCCTGCCGGCCGACGGCAAGGCGCTCACCCAGGTCGGCCTGAAGGCCATGCGGGCGGGCATCCCCGTCGTCAACCTCGACCGCGTCTTCGCCACGCCGCAGGCCTACCGCTGCTGGATCGGCGGCGACAACTACGGCATGGGCCTGAGCGCCGGCCACTACATCGGCGAGAAGCTCAAGGGCAAGAAGAACGCCAAGGTCATCGAGCTGGCTGGACTCGACAACCTCGAGCTCACCAAGCAGCGCACGAAGGGCTTCGACGACGCCCTGAAGAACTACTCGAACATCGAGAAGGTCGCCCGGCAGGCCGCCGAGTTCACCGTCGAGTCCGGTCAGTCGAAGATGTCCCAACTCCTGCAGGCGCAGAAGAACTTCGACGCCCTGTGGAACCACGACGACGACCAGGGCGTGGGCGCCCTGCGCGCCATCAAGCAGGCGGGCCGCGACGACTTCCTGATGGTTGGCGGCGCGGGCGCGCTCTCCGCCTTCCAGGCCATCGAGTCCGACGACAGCGTGCTCAAGGCCACCGTGCTCTACCCGCCGTCCATGGCGGCGTCGGCGATCGACCTGGCCCGCGCGCTCGGCCAGAGCAAGGGCGTCAGCGGCATGGCCGAGTTCGAGATCCCGGCCTTCATCACCTGCTACTCGGCCGTGGTCGACAAGGAAAACATCAGCAAGTACATGTCCACCGGCTTCAAGTGATGCGCGCGTCCGCACCCCCCACCGAGCGTCGACGAGGAGGAGTACCGCATGCGTGAGACGGAACACGAGGCTGGGACAGGTAAGCGGCCGTTGGGGGTGGGCATGGTCGGATACGCCTTCATGGGTGCCGCCCACTCCCAGGGCTGGCGCACCGTCGGACGCGTCTTCGATCTGCCGGTACGGCCGGTCCTCTCGGCGCTCTGCGGACGCGACGGCGCCGCGGCGCGCGCCGCGGCGGACCGGCTCGGCTGGGCGGCCGCGGAGACCGACTGGCGCGCCCTCGTGGCCCGTGACGACGTCGACCTGATCGACATCTGCACCCCCGGCGACAGCCACGCGGAGATCGCGATCGCCGCGCTCGACGCGGGCAAGCACGTGCTGTGCGAGAAGCCGCTCGCCAACACCGTCGAGGAGGCCGAGGCGATGGCCGAAGCCGCCGAACGGGCGCGTGCGCGGGGGCAGGTGGCGATGGTCGGCTTCAACTACCGCCGCGTGCCCGCTCTCGCGCTCGCCCGGCAGATGGTCGCCGACGGGCGGCTCGGCACGCTGCGGCACGTCCGTCTCACGTACCTCCAGGACTGGCTGGTCGACCCCGCGTTCCCGCTGACGTGGCGGCTGCGCAAGGACCGCGCGGGCTCGGGGGCGCTCGGCGACCTCGGAGCCCACATCGTGGACCTCGCGCAGTTTCTGGTGGGGGAGCCGGTGGCGGGGGTCTCGGCGCTGACCGAGACGTTCGTCCGGGAGCGGCCGTTGCTCGACGGCGCGTCGAGCGGGCTCACGGCGGAGGGCGGCTCCGCGACCGGTCAGGTCACGGTGGACGACGCCGCGGTCTTCACGGGCCGTTTCCCGTCCGGCGCCCTCGCCTCCTTCGAGGCGACCCGTTTCGCCGCGGGCCGCAAGAACGCGCTGCAGCTCGAACTCAACGGATCCGAGGGGTCGTTGGCCTTCGACCTGGAGCGTCTGAACGAGCTCTCCTTCCACGACCACACCGAGCCCGCCACGTCATCGGGCTTCCGTCGCATCCTGGTGACCGAGCCCGGCCACCCCTACCTGGAGGCCTGGTGGCCGCCGGGTCACGGCCTCGGCTACGAGCACACGTTCGTGCACCAGGCGCGCGACCTGCTGCACGCCATCGCCACGGGGCAGCAGCCCGAACCGTCCTTCGCGGCGGGTCTGTCGGTGCAGCGGGTGCTCTCCGCCGTGGAGGAGAGCGCGGCGAAGAACTCGGTCTACACCCTCGTAGCTTCCACCCCCGTCACGGTCTGAGGAGGCCTGTTCATGCCCCGCGACTTCACGCTGTTCACCGGTCAGTGGGCCGACCTGCCGCTGGAGGAGGTCTGCCGCCTCGCCCGCGACTTCGGCTATGACGGTCTCGAACTCGCCTGCTGGGGCGACCACTTCGAGGTCGACAAGGCGCTCAGCGACCGTTCCTATCTGGACTCGCGCCACCAGCTCCTCGACAAGTACGGCCTCAAGTGCTGGGCCATCTCGAACCACCTGGTCGGCCAGGCCGTCTGCGACGCGATCATCGACGAGCGGCATCAGGCGATCCTGCCGGCCCGCATCTGGGGCGACGGCGAGGCGGAGGGCGTGCGGCAGCGTGCCGCCCGCGAGATCGAGGACACGGCGCGCGCGGCGGCTGCCTTCGGCGTCGACACGGTCGTCGGCTTCACCGGCTCGGCGATCTGGCATCTGGTGGCGATGTTCCCGCCCGCGCCGGAGACGATGATCGAGCGCGGCTACGACGACTTCGCCGAGCGCTGGAACCCCATCCTCGACGTCTTCGACGTACAGGGCGTGCGCTTCGCGCATGAGGTGCATCCCTCGGAGATCGCGTACGACTACTGGACGACGCAGCGCGCCATGGAGGCGGTCGACCACCGTACGGCGTTCGGCCTGAACTTCGACCCCTCGCACTTCGTCTGGCAGGACCTGGACCCGGTCGGCTTCCTCTACGACTTCCGGGACCGGATCTACCACGTCGACTGCAAGGAGGCGAGGCGCCGCCTCGACGGCCGCAACGGCCGCCTGGGCTCGCACCTCCCGTGGGGTGACCCGCGCCGCGGATGGGACTTCGTGTCCGCGGGCCACGGTGACGTCCCGTGGGAGGACGTCTTCCGGATGCTGGGCTCGATCGCGTACGAAGGACCGATCTCGGTGGAGTGGGAGGACGCGGGGATGGACCGCCTCCAGGGGGCGCCCGAGGCGTTGAAGCGCCTGAAGGCGTACGACTTCGAGCCGCCGACGGCGTCCTTCGACGCGGCGTTCGGCGGGAACTGACCACCACCGGCCCCGACTCCCGCGGTGCCACTTTGTCCTGTCCAAGGAAAAAGCTGAACTCTGTTGCTGTGCAAGGGCTTTCCGTCCGAGACAAACGTGGCTACCGTCCCTGATGTGTACAGGACATGAATCTTCCGGGGTGACGGCGCACCCCGGCGCCCGGCGCTCCCGCACCACACCCGCGTACGACTGTCCCCCTTACCGGAGGAACCCCCGTGCACAGGAAACGCCTGAGACTCCGCAAAACCCTCGCCCTCTTCACCGGCACCCTGCTGGCCGGTGCCACCCTCAGCCTCACCGCCCCCACCGCGAACGCCGCCGACCCGGAGGCGATCCGGGCCGCCCAGGCCCAGGCGGACAAGGCCGCGGCGGCACCGGTGGCCGAAGACTTCCAGCAAGTGACCCTCGCCAAGGGCGAACCCGAGACGGGCGAGCCGATGACACTCGCCGTCCTGCCCGACCGCTCGGTCCTGCACACCTCCCGCGACGGCACGCTCCGCCTCACGGACTCCGCGGGCAACACCAAGATCGCGGGCAAGATACCGGTCTACACGCACGACGAAGAAGGCCTCCAAGGCGTCGGCCTCGACCCGAAGTTCTCCGAGAACCGCGCGATCTACCTCTACTACGCGCCCCCGCTCGACACCCCGGCGGGCGACGCGCCGGAGACCGGCACGGCCGAGGACTTCAAGAAGTTCGACGGCGTCAACCGCCTCTCCCGCTTCGTCCTGAAGGCCGACGGAACCCTCGACAACGCCAGCGAGAAGAAGGTCCTCGACGTCCCCGCGAGCCGCGGCATCTGCTGCCACGTCGGCGGTGACATCGACTTCGACAAGGACGGCAACCTCTACCTCTCGACGGGCGACGACTCCAACCCCTTCGCCTCGGACGGCTTCACACCGATCGACGAGCGCGCGGACCGCAACCCCGCCTTCGACGCCCGCCGCAGCGCCGGCAACAGCAACGACCTGCGCGGCAAGATCCTGCGCATCAAGGTCGCCGACGACGGCACGTACACCGTCCCGGACGGCAACCTCTTCGCGCCGGGCACCGAGAAGACCCGTCCCGAGATCTACGCGATGGGCTTCCGCAACCCCTTCCGCATGAGCGTCGACAAGCCCACCGGCACGGTGTACGTCGGTGACTACGGCCCCGACGCCGGAGCGGCCGACCCCAAGCGCGGCCCCGCGGGACAGGTCGAGTTCGCCCGCGTGACCAAGCCGGGCAACTTCGGCTGGCCGTACTGCACCGGCAAGAACGACGCGTACATCGACTACGACTTCGCCACGCAGACCTCCGGCGCCGCCTTCGACTGCGCAGCGCCGAAGAACGACTCGGTGCACAACACGGGCCTGACCGATCTGCCCGCCGCGCAGGAAGCCTGGATTCCGTACGACGGAGGCTCCGTCCCCGAGTTCGGCTCCGGCTCCGAGTCCCCGATGGGCGGCCCCGTCTACCGCTATGACGCGGCGAACACCTCCCCGGTGAAGTTCCCGGAGGCGTACGACGGCGACTTCTTCGCCGGAGAGTTCGGACGGCGCTGGATCAAGCGCATCGAGCAGGGCGCGGACGGCACGGTCTCGAAGATCAACCCGTTCCCGTGGACCGGCACACAGATCATGGACATGGAGTTCGGCCCCGACGGCGCGCTGTACGTCCTCGACTACGGCACCGCCTGGTTCGGCGGCGACGAGAACTCCGGTCTCTTCCGCATCGAGAACGCCACCGACGGCCACTCGCCGGTCGTCGAGACCAGCGCCTCCGTGACCAGCGGTCAGGCCCCGCTCACGACCAAGTTCACCGCCAAGGCCACGGACGCCGACGGCGGGACACTGACCTACGCGTGGGACTTCGGCGACGGCGGCAAGTCGACCGAGCAGAACCCCTCGTACACGTACGAGAAGAACGGCGTCTACACCGCGACCGTGACCGTCAAGGACTCCACCGGACGCACCGGTTCGGCCAGCGCGCACCTCACCGTCGGCAACACCGCGCCCAAGGTGGCCCTGGAACTCCCCGGTGACGGGCAGCTGTTCACCTTCGGCGACAAGGTGCCCTTCAAGGTGAAGGTGACCGACCCGGAGGACGGACCGATCGACTGCACGAAGGTCAAGGTCACCCACATCCTCGGCCATGACAGCCACGGCCACCCGGTGACGTCGGCCAACGGCTGCGAGGGGACCCTCCAGACGTCCGCGGACGGCGAGCACGACCCGAACGCCAACATCTTCGGGGTCTTCGACGCCGAGTACACCGACAAGGGCGCGAACGGCCAGCCCGCGCTGACCACCCACGACCAGAACGTCGTCCAGCCCAAGCACCGCCAGGGCGAGCACTTCAACGACTCCAAGGGCGTCTCCGTGGCGAACCACACCCCGGCGCACGGCGGAAAGACGGTCGGCGAGATCAACAACGGCGACTGGATCTCCTTCAAGCCCTACATCCTCGGCAACGCCACCAAGCTGACCGCGCGCGTCGCGTCGGGCGGGGCGGGCGGCACGCTCGAGGTCCGCAGCGGATCGGCGAAGGGCAAGCTCCTGGGCAAGGCCACGGTCAAACCGACCGGCGGCTGGGAGACCTACGCCGACGTGAGTACCGCCATCAGCAAGGCACCCAAGAAGACCACGACGCTCTTCCTGGTCTTCAAGGGCAAGGGCACCGGAGCTCTGTACGACGTCGACGACTTCACCTTCACCACGAGCTGAGGAAGGGGTCACCATGCGCGCATCCGCACGGATCGCCATCGCGAGCGGCACCGCCGCTCTGCTCATCGGCTGCGTTTCGGGCCCCGCGGCCTCCAAGCCCGAGCCCTCGGGTTCGACGGGTCCGACAGCGGGCGAGAAGGTCCTGGTCTTCTCCAAGACCGCGGGCTTCCGCCACGACTCGATCCCCGACGGCATCGCGGCCATCAAGGAGCTCGGCGCGGCGGGCGGCTTCACCGTCGACGCGACCGAGGACGCCAAGGCCTTCACGGCCGAGAACCTGGCGCAGTACGACGCCGTGATCTGGCTCTCCACGACCGGCGACGTCCTCGACGGGAAGCAACAGGCGGCGTTCGAGGGCTACATCAAGAAGGGCGGCGGATACGTGGGCGTCCACGCCGCCGCCGACACCGAGTATGACTGGCCCTTCTACGGCGGGCTCGCGGGCGCGTACTTCCAGTCGCACCCCGCGATCCAGCCCGCGAAGGTGCAGGTCGAGGACCACGGGCACCCGGCCACCGCGCATCTGCCGGGGATCTGGGACCGGACCGACGAGTGGTACAACTACCGCTCCAATCCCCGGGACCGCGCCCACGTCCTCGCCTCGCTCGACGAGTCGTCCTACTCGGGCGGCTCCATGTCGGGCGACCATCCCATCGCCTGGTGCCAGGACTACCAGGGGGGCCGCTCCTTCTACACGGGCAGCGGTCACACCAAGGAGTCGTTCGCGGATCCCGCGTACCGCACGCATCTGCTCGGCGGGATCCGCTGGGCGACGGGTGCGGCGCAGGCCGACTGCCGTCCGGAGAAGGGCTACTCGCCGATCTTCGACGGCACGGCCAAGTCATTGGAGGCCTGGAAGCAGGCGGGCCCCGGCTCGTTCGCCCTGAACGAGGACGATGGCACCCTGACGACGGTCGGCGGCATGGGCATGCTCTGGTACGACGGGGCGAAGGAGCTCGGCTCCTACTCCCTCAAGCTGGACTGGCGCATGGAAGGCGACGACAACTCCGGGATCTTCGTGGGCTTCCCGGCCTCCGACGACCCCTGGTCGGCCGTGAACAACGGCTATGAGATCCAGATCGACGCCACGGACGTACCGGAGAAGACCACCGGTTCCGTCTACGGCTTCAAGTCCGCCGACCTGAAGAAGCGCGACAAGGCGCTGAACCCGGCGGGGGAGTGGAACACCTACGAGCTCCGGGTCGAGGGCGAACGCCTTCGGATCTATCTCAACGGAGTGAAGATCAACGACTTCACCAACACGGATCCTGCGAGGAGCCTGAAGGACGGTCACATCGGCATCCAGAACCACGGTGCCGACGACCAGGTCTCCTTCCGCGACATCCGGGTGAAGGACCTGCCGGCCCGCACCGCGTCCGGGGTGGGCCGCTAGACGACGGCGGGCGGAGGACGCCGGACCTCCGCCCGCCGTCTTTCTTCCCTGCGCGTTCGCGCGCGTACGACAGGAGGCAGCCGTGTCCAATTCCTCTTCCCCCTCTTCCACCTCTCCTTCTGTTGGTGGTCCGACTACCAGTGGTCCTACCGGGGTGTGGCTGATCGGGGCGCGAGGTTCGGTCGCCACGACGGCTGTCGCGGGATGCGCGGCCGTGGCGGCCGGTCTGCACCCGCCCACCGGCATGGTCACGGAGACCCGGCCGTTCGCGGACTGCGGCCTGCCAACGTTGTCGTCGCTCGTCTTCGGCGGCCACGACGTGATGGAGTGCCCGCTGCCCAAGCGTGCGGAGCAACTGGCAGCCGGGGGCGTGCTCCCGCACGGCGTCCCCTCGGCGGTGGGCGCGGAACTCGCCGCGGCGGACGCGGAGATCCGCACCGGCGGGCCGCGCCGCGGAGACTCCGACGGCAGGACGGACGAGGAACTGATCGATTCCTTCGCCGCCGACCTCCGCGATTTCGTACGCCGCCGAGGGCTGGCCCGTGCGGTGGTGGTGAACGTGGCTTCGACGGAACCGCTGCCCGCGGAGGGCGAGGGGCGGCTGCCCGCCAGCTCTCTCTACGCGGCGGCGGCGCTGCGGGCGGGCTGCCCGTACGTGAACTTCACCCCGTCGACGGGCCTGCACCACCCGGCACTCGCTGCGGCGGCCGCCGCGTCGGGGCTGCCCTACGCGGGCCGGGACGGCAAGACCGGCCAGACACTGCTCCGCTCGGTCCTCGGCCCGATGTTCGCCCAGCGGGCGCTGGCCGTCCGCGCCTGGTCGGGCACGAACCTCCTGGGCGGCGGCGACGGAGCGGCCCTCGCGGATCCGGCAGCGGCGGCGGCGAAGAACGCGGGCAAGGAGCGGGTGCTCGCGGACACGCTGGGCTCCGCCCCGGAGGGCGAGGTCCACATCGACGACGTCCCGTCGCTGGGTGACTGGAAGACCGCCTGGGACCACATCGCGTTCGACGGCTTCCTCGGCGCGCGGATGGTCCTCCAGACGACGTGGCAGGGCTGCGACTCGGCCCTCGCGGCACCTCTGATCCTGGACCTGGCCCGCTTGCTGGCCCGCGCCCACGAGAGGGGCCTGTCAGGCCCGTTGGGAGAACTGGGCTTCTACTTCAAGGACCCGGACGACGGCTCCTCATCGGCCCTCGCCGAGCAGTACACGGCACTCGCGGGGTTCGCTTCGCGGCTGCGGGGGGTGGGTGCGTGAGGGGCGTCGGTGGTGTCGGTGGTGTCGGTGGGGGTGCGGGCTCGGGGGCAGGCTCGGTTTCGGGGTCGGGTGCGGGCCGTGGTTCGGGGTCGGGTGCGGGTTATGGCTCGGAGGCGGGTGCGGGCCGTGGATCGGGTTCGGGTGCAGGCCATGGCTCGCGTATGGGCGCGGGCCGTGACTGGGCCGAACTGCTGCGGGTCTCCGCCCTGTTCACCGTCCCCGGCGACGCCCTCGCCGGCGCGGCGGCGACGGGGCTGCGTCCCAACCGCCGCACTCTCCTCGCCATCGCCGCCTCTCTCTCCCTCTACGAAGCGGGCATGGCCCTCAACGACTGGGCGGACCGGGCGGAGGACGCGATCGAACGCCCTCACCGACCGTTGCCGTCCGGCCGCATCGCCCCGTCCGCCGCACTGGGCGCGGCCGCGGCACTGACGGCGGGAGGCCTTGCCTTGGCCGCCGCCGCGGGCCGACCCGCGCTGACGGTGGCGGGCGGCTTGGCGGCCACGGTATGGGCGTACGACCTGGGCCTGAAGCACACTCCCGCGGGCCCGGCGGCCATGGCCACGGCCCGCGCCCTCGACTTGCTCCTGGGGGCGGCGGCCACGGCACGGAACCAACCGCCGGGCGGCTTTCCCCGCCCCCGCGCCGCCCCTTCCAGAGAGCCCGCCGACCCCGGCCTCCGGGCGGCTGTGCCCACCGCCCTAGTCCTGGGCGCCCACACTCTCGCGGTGACCGCGGTCTCGCGCCGCGAGGCTCAGGGCGGCTCCGTGGCGGCACCACTCGGCGCGCTCGCCGCCACAGCCGCGCTGGCGCAGGTGCTGGCCCGGGGTGGCCCCGGCACGAGGGTCGGCACAGCCACTGGTACAGGCACCGGGGGCGGGGTCGGCGCCCTTCAACTCCCGGTAGGCCGCCGTGTAGCAGCCACCTGCGGCCTACCGGGCTCCACCTCAGGGCGACCGGAGCCCGGAGCGCGGCGCACCGTCAGCGTCCGCGGCGCGGTACAGGCCGCGCTCGCCGCCACTTACGCCGCCACCGCCGCCCGTCCCCTCTTCCACGCCGCGCTCAACCCGTCACCCCAGCTCACCCAGCGGGCCGTGGGCGGCGGCATCCGGGCCATGATCCCGCTCCAGGCCGCGCTCTCCGCCCGCACGGGCGCCCTGGGCTCCGCCCTGCTGACCGCCGCTCTGGCGCCTGCGGCCCGCAAGTTCGGCCGGAAGGTGAGCGTCACATGACCGGGACGACCGGGTGGACGGGTGAGACCGGGGCGACCGAGGCCACCGGGACGAGGGGGGTGACCGAGGCGACCGGGGCGACGAAGCGGGGGGCAGCACGGAGCACGAGCGGCGCCGCCGAAGGGGCGCATGCCCCGCACCCCTTCCGCTTCGGGTACGGCACCAACGGCCTGACCGACCTGCGCCTCGACGACGCCCTCGGCCTGCTCGCCGACCTCGGCTACGCGGGCGTCGGACTCACCCTCGACCACATGCACCTCGACCCGCTCGCCCCCGACCTCGCCGCCCGCACCCGCCACGTGGCCCGCACCCTGGAGCGGCTCGGTCTGACGGTGACGATCGAGACCGGCGCCCGCTACGTGCTAGACCCGCGCCGCAAGCACGGCCCCTCGCTCCTGGACCCCGACGCGGACGCGCGCGCCGCCCGCGTCCGCCTGCTGATCCGTGCCGTCCAGGTCGCCGCCGACCTAGGCGCCCACGCCGTGCACTGCTTCAGCGGCATCACCCCCGAAGGCACCCCCGACGACACCGCCTGGCAGCGACTCACCGAAGCCATCGGCCCCGTACTGGACGCCGCCTCCGGCGCGGACGTGCCCCTGGCCATCGAACCCGAACCCGGCCACCTCCTTTCCACCCTCGCCGACTTCCACCGGCTCCGTCACGCACTGGGCGACCCCCGGCTCCTGGGCCTCACCCTCGACATCGGCCACTGCCAGTGCCTCGAACCGCAGTCCCCCGCCGACTGCGTGCGCGCAGCCGGCCCCTGGCTGCGGCACGTCCAGATCGAGGACATGCGCCGCGGCGTCCACGAGCACCTCCCGTTCGGGGACGGAGAGATCGACTTCCCGCCCGTCCTCGAAGCCCTGGCCTCCACCGGCTACCAAGGCCTCACCGTCGTAGAACTGCCACGCCACTCCCACGCGGGTCCCCAACTCGCCTCCCACTCCATCGAGTTCCTGCACAAGGCGGCCACGGAAGCGGTCCGCCCCGCCCCGGCCGCCACCCCAGTCAGAGGAGGAACCCCGTGACCGAAGCCCCCGTCATCGACGACCTCCGCACCCGTCTCGAAGCCGACCTGGACGGGGCCGCCCGCGCCTGGCTCGACCAGGCCACGGCGGAGGCCGCCGCCCACCGCGGACGACCGGAGCAGAAGCAGCCCCCCGTCTGGGAGCTGCGCTTCGCCGAAGCCGGGCGACGTTGCGGCCAGGACCACGCCGACGCCGCCCGCGTACTGCTCCTGCACGCGGCCGAAGCGGACCCGGCCACCCTTACCCGCGTCTACGAACAAGGCACCGCGGCCGAGCGCCGCGCCGTCCTGCACGCCCTGCCGCACCTGGTCCAGGGCCCGGAGGCGTTGCCCCTGGTCGAGGACGCCCTGCGCACCAACGACACCCGGCTCGTCGCCGCCGCCGTCGGCCCGTACGCCGCCCGGCATCTCGCCCCGCACGACTGGCGCCACGCGGTTCTCAAGTGCCTGTTCACCGGCGTCCCCGTGGATGCCGTCGCCGGACTCGACCGCCGCGCCCGCGCCGATGCCGAACTGGCCCGCATGCTCGGCGACTACGCCGGCGAACGCACGGCCGCCGGTCGCACCGTCCCCGGCGACCTGCACCGCGTCCTGGCCCTGACCGCCCCTACAGCCCCCGCGGCCGCAGAGGCGCCACCGTCCCCCGTGACCCCTTCCACCGGCGAGGAGCAGGAGTCCTGATGCGCATCTTCGACCCCCATATCCACATGACGTCCCGCACCACCGACGACTACCAGGCCATGTACGCCGCAGGCGTCCGAGCCGTCGTCGAGCCCGCGTTCTGGCTGGGCCAGCCCCGCACCTCACCCGCCTCCTTCTTCGACTACTTCGACTCGCTCCTCGGCTGGGAGCCCTTCCGCGCGGCCCAGTACGGCATCGCGCACCACTGCACCATCGCCCTCAACCCCAAAGAGGCGAACGACCCCCGCTGCACCCCCGTCCTGGACGACCTGCCCCGGTATCTGGTCAAGGACAACGTCGTCGCCGTCGGTGAGATCGGCTACGACTCCATGACCCCCGCCGAGGACGCCGCGCTCACCGCCCAGCTCCAGCTTGCCGCCGACCACGAGCTGCCCGCGCTCGTCCACACCCCGCACCGCGACAAGCTCGCCGGTCTGCGCCGCACCATCGACGTCGTCCGGGAATCCGCCCTGCCCCTGGAGCGGGTCCTCATCGACCATCTCAACGAGACCACGGTCAAGGAGGCCAAGGACAGCGGCTGCTGGCTCGGCTTCTCCGTCTATCCCGACACCAAGATGGACGAGGACCGGATGGTGACCATCCTGCGCGACCACGGGCCCGAGCGGGTCCTGGTCAACTCGGCCGCAGACTGGGGCAAGAGCGACCCGCTCAAGACCCGCAAGGTCGCCGACGCCATGCTCGCCTCCGGGTTCAGCGAGGACGACGTCGACCTGGTGCTCTGGCGCAACCCGGTCGCCTTCTACGGACTCAGCGGCCGCCTCGCGCTCGACGTCACGGACACCGAAGGCACCCACGAGGGCAACTCCATCCTCCGCGGCGGGGAGTGAGACATGCGCTTCCGGCACCCCGACGGCAGCGTCGTCCACCTCGCGTACTGCACCAACGTCCACCCGGCCGAGACCCTCGACGGCGTCCTCGCGCAACTGCGCGACCACTGTGAACCCGTGCGCAAACGGCTCGGCAGGGACCGCCTGGGCATCGGCCTGTGGCTCGCCAAGGACGCCGCGCACGCCCTGGTCACCGACCCCGCCGCGCTGCGCGGGTTGCGCACCGAACTCGACCGCCGCGGCCTCGAAGTCGTCACCCTCAACGGATTCCCGTATGAAGGGTTCGGCGCCGAAGAGGTCAAATACCGCGTCTACAAGCCGGACTGGACCGACCCCGAGCGGCTCTCCCACACGACCGACCTGGCCCGGCTGCTCGCCGCACTCCTTCCGGACGACGTCACCGAAGGCACCATCTCCACCCTTCCTCTCGCCTGGCGCACCCCCTTCGACGCCACCCGCGCGGAGGCCGCCCGCTCGGCCCTCACCGTGCTCGCCCAGCGTCTGGACGCACTCGCGGATCTGACCGGCAAGTCCATCCGCATCGGCCTCGAACCGGAGCCGGGCTGCACTGTGGAGACCACGGGCGACGCGATCGCCCCCCTCACCGCGATCGGTCACGACCGCATCGGTGTCTGCGTCGACACCTGTCACCTCGCCACCTCCTTCGAGGACCCGCGGACCGCGCTCGACGCGCTCGCCGCCGCGGGCATCCCCGTCGTCAAGTCCCAGCTCTCCGCCGCCCTGCACGCCGAACACCCCCACCTCCCCGGAGTCCGCGAGGCCCTCGCCGCCTTCGACGAGCCCCGCTTCCTGCACCAGACCCGCACCCGCACCGCGGACGGACTGCGCGGCACCGACGACCTCGGCGAATCCCTCGCCGGCGACGCCCTGCCCGAGACCGCACCCTGGCGCGCCCACTTCCACGTCCCCCTGCACGCGGCTCCCGCGCCGCCCCTCACCTCCACGCTTCCCGTACTCAAGGAAACCCTCGCCCAGCTGGTCGGCGGGCCCGCGCCCCGCACCCGTCACCTCGAGGTCGAGACCTACACCTGGCAGGCGCTGCCGCCCGAACTGCGACCCCGCTCCCGCCCCCAGCTCGCCGACGGCATCGCCGCCGAGCTCACCCTCGCCCGCGATCTCCTGACGGACCTCGGCCTGAAGGAACTGCCATGAGCCCCACACCCCTCCTCGTCCTGGACGTCGTCGGCCTCACCCCCCGTCTCCTCGACCACATGCCGCGCCTCAAGGCCCTGGCCCAGTCCGGCTCCCAGGCCCCGCTCGGCACGGTCCTGCCCGCCGTCACCTGCGCCGCCCAGACCACCTTCCTCACCGGCACCACCCCCGCCGAACACGGCATCGTCGGCAACGGCTGGTACTTCCGTGAGCTCGGTGACGTACTCCTGTGGCGCCAGCACAACGGGCTCGTCGCCGGCGACAAACTGTGGGACGCAGCGCGTCGCGCTCACCCCGGCTACACCGTCGCCAACATCTGCTGGTGGTACGCCATGGGCGCCGACACCGACATCACCATCACCCCCCGCCCCGTCTACTACGCCGACGGCCGCAAGGAACCCGACTGCTACACCCGGCCCCCGGCCCTGCACGACGAACTCACCGAGAAACTCGGCACGTTCCCCCTCTTCCACTTCTGGGGCCCCGGCGCCGATATCGTCTCCAGCCGCTGGATCGTGAACGCCACGCGCCACATCATCAGCACCCGCCACCCCGACCTGGCCCTCTGCTACCTCCCTCACCTCGACTACGACCTGCAGCGCTTCGGCCCCGACGACCCGCGCTCCCACCAGGCGGCCGCCGAACTCGACGCGACCATCGCCCCCCTCCTCGACGAGGCGAAGGCCGAGGGCCGCACCGTCGTCGCCCTGTCCGAGTACGGCATCACCCGCGTGGATCGCCCCGTCGACATCAACCGCGCCCTGCGCCGCGCGGGACTGCTCGAAGTGCACACCCAGGACGGCATGGAGTACCTCGACCCCATGACCTCCCGCGCCTTCGCCGTCGCGGACCACCAGGTCGCCCACATCTACGTGCGCAGGCCCGAGGACCTGGAAGTCACCCGCCAGGCACTCGCCGACCTGCCCGGCATCGAGCAACTCCTGGACGACGAAGGCAAGAAGGCCCACCATCTGGACCACCCGCGCTCCGGCGAACTCGTCGCCGTAGCGGAGCCGGACGCCTGGTTCACGTACTACTACTGGCTTGACGACGACCGCGCGCCCGACTTCGCGCAGCTCGTCGAGATCCACCGCAAACCCGGCTACGACCCCGTCGAGCTCTTCATGGACCCGCTCGATCCGTACGTGAAGGTCAAGGCGGCGAAGGCCCTGGCCCGCAAGAAGCTCGGCATGCGCTACCGCATGGCGGTCGTGCCCCTTGACCCGTCACCTATTCGAGGCAGCCACGGTCGCCTCCCCACGAGCGACGACGAAGGTCCGCTCGTCATCAGCTCCACCCCCCATGCGCTTCCCGACCGGATCGCGGCCACCGCCGTGAAATCTCTTCTCCTGGACCTGGCCGGCCTGGGCTGAGGCACACCTCGCCCCAGCACCCCTCCAGCCAGGAGCAGTTACTAAGAGTGAAACATGCGTCACTGACAACGCGCCAGTGGCGTCCGCCCGCACGTCGAAGAGCTCAAGAGAGGTACCCGTGACCGACTTCCACGAGACTCCCGCAGCCGACGAGGCCCTCAGACAGCGTCTCGGCATCGGCCGACGCCGCTTCCTCAGCACCTGCACCGCCGTCGGCGCGGGCGCGATCGCCGCGCCCGTGTTCGGCGCGGCACCGTCCTTCGCCCAGTCGGAGGGCCACGGCCACGACCACGGTCACGGCGGACACGGCCGTGAACTGGTGCCCGCGAAGAAGCGCGGCCTCATCCTCTACACGGTGCGTGACGCCACCGGCCGCGACCCGCTCGCCTCCACCCTGCCCTCCGGCTTCCGCGAGGTGTTCAAGGAGCTGGCCCGCTACGGCTACAAGCAGGTCGAGTTCGCGGGCTACGGCCAGCACGCCAACGCTCCAGGCGGCGCCAGCCTGGAGTCCGTCGAGGGCGCCAAGCTGCTGCGCTCCTGGCTCGACGACTACGGCCTGCGCGCCCAGGGCAACCACGGCTTCATACCGGGGTCATGGCCGCTGACGCAGCCCGACCTCGACACGTTCAAGAAGCACCTGGAGATCGCCAACATCCTCGGCATGGACCACATGGGCACCGGCGGCGACCCCACCAACAGCTCGTACAAGGCCGATTGGGATGTCGCGGCCGACAAGTGGAACGCCATGGGCGCCATCGCGCGCAAGGCCGGCATCAAGCTCTACACCCACAACCACGACGCGGCGTACGGCTTCCTGCTCGACGGCGGCCCGCTGGACGCGCAGGGCCGCCCGACCCGCAGCTCCGGCATCCGGAGGCTGGAGTACTTCCTCAAGGCCACCGACCCGAGGTCGGTCTGGCTGGAGATGGACATCTACTGGGCGCACGTCGCGCAGTACAAGTTCCACACGTACACCGCGCACGACGGCTCCCAGCGCAAGAAGGTCTTCGACCCGGCGGCGCTCGTCAGCCGCAACAACAAGCGCTACCCGCTGTTCCACGCCAAGGACGGCACCCGCAACGACACCAGCGGCGAGGGCTACGACATGGTGGCGTTCGGCGAGGGCGTCATCGACTACCGCACCTTCTTCAGCCGTGTCGGCGAGAAGTACTACCACAACCCCATGGTCGAGCAGGACAACGCGCCGAGCGGCACCGACCTCGGCCAGTCCCTGAAGCTCGCGAAGATCGGTTACGACAACCTGGCGGCTCTCCGCAAGAAGCGCTGATACGCCCGCACACACAGCTCTCGCCGCGCGGAAGCCGCGCGGCGAGAGCTGTGTGACGCAACGGGGATCAGGCGGTCAGGCCGTCTCCTCACCGAGGGGTTGCGGATTGGGTTTGATGCCCTTGTCCTTGGGCCTTCCGGGTTGGGAGAGGAAGAGCGCGATGAATCCGGCGAACAGGGAAATGGAGCCGGCCAGCGTGAAGGCCCCGGCGTGACCCCAGTTGCTCACCACGACGGCGCCCATGCCGGAGCCCAGTAGCCCGGATACCAGCTTGGAGCTGTAGACCAGGCCGTAGTTGGACGCGTTGTTGTTCTCGCCGAAGTAGTCCGCCGTCATCGCGGCGAACATCGGGAAGATGGCACCGCCGCCGAATCCGGAGATGCTGGAGAAGACCAGGAACAGCGGGAGGTTCTTGATGTCCGCGGACCACAGGATGCCGTACTGCGAGAGGCCCAGGACGATACAGACGAATATCAGGCAGCGTTTGCGTCCGTAGAGGTCCGAGAGCCAGCCGATGACACCTCGGCCCGTGCCGTTCACGATGGCCTTCAAGGACATGGCGGTGGCGACGATTCCGCCGGCGAATCCGGCTTCCTTGCCGATGTCCACCTGGAACGCGATACCGAAGATGTTCACGCCGGACGTGCACAGCAGGCAGAACCACATCAGCGCGACCCGACCGGTCTGCCACGCCTCCTTGGGCGTGTACTGCCGCACGGCGGGCGGGTTCATCGCCAGCGCGCGCCTGGCCCGCGGGTCGTCCGGCGGCCGCAGCGGGTCCACGTCGGCCGGCCACCAGTTCTTCGGCGGGTCCTGGAAGAAGTAACCGGCCACGGCGACCATCGCCGCCAGGAAAAGGCCGACGGTCACGAGCACCCAGCGGAAGTTCGTCAGGTCCATGAAGCCGGTGAAGATGAACACGAACGGCACGGAGCCGTAGGCGAATCCGCCGTTGACGAATCCGGTCTTTCCTCCCTTTCGTTCGGGATACCATTTGCCGACCATGTTCACGCAGGTCGCGTACACCATTCCGGCGCCCATACCGCTGAACATGCCGAAGCCGATATAGGCGACGACGACATGCGGCGCGAACGCCAGTGACACATAGCCAAGGAGCGTTCCGACGGCGCCGCACATCATCGCCCAGCGCGCCGGAAGCCTTCCGCTCTCACGCAGCTTGCCCGCCGGGAAGGCCACCGCGGCCTGGAAGAAGACCCAGACGCCCAGCATCCAGAAGATATGGGTGTCGCCCCAGGAATGCGCGGTGTGCAGGGTGTCCTCGGCCGACGCGAACGCGTACTCGGCCGAGCTGATGCCCATCATGCCGATCCACGGCAGGATGACCATCCACTTGCGCTTGCGGCCCATGATGTCGACATCGGTCTCGCCGATGCGGTACATCCGGCCGTTGGCGTCCGTCACCTCCCTGTATGGGACGGCTGTTGGTATGTCGGTAGTCGTCATGTTGATTCAGCACCCCTTGCGTCGAAAAGATCCTGGCCAGCGCCCCCTGTCCAATTCCTTTCGTGTGCGCACGGGTCCCGGGTCCTGCCGACGCGCACCGCCGGCAGGACCCAACACCGGTCACGTCATCGACCGCCCCCCAACAGACCGGCCGCTCGGGCCCACCGGTACTTCGCGCCGAGCGCGGCCACCGGCTTCTCCGTCGTGTACGGATAGGCCACGACGCCCCGCTCGAAGAGGTACTGGCAGGCCTCCTCCACCTCGACATCGCCCGCCAGGGATGCCACGACGGGCTTCTCGATGCCGCGCTCACGGAACTCCGCGACCACACGGGCCGTCAGCTCGGCGAAGACCATGGGAGGGGTGACGATGGTGTGCCAGTAGCCCAGGACGAGCGCGTGGATGCGCGGGTCCTCCAGGCCGAGCCTGATCGTCGCCTCGTACGTCGACGGGGGCTCGCCCCCGGTGATGTCGACGGGGTTTCCCGCCGCCCCGAAGGGCGGAATGAACGTCCGGAAGGACGCGTCCAGGTCGTCGGGGATCTCCATGAGCCGCAGCCCGTTGTCGGTCACCGCGTCGGAGAGCAGTACGCCCGAGCCGCCCGCACCCGTGATGATCACGATGTTGTCGCCCTGCGGGGTGGGGAGCACCGGCAACGCGCGCGCGTACTCCAGCATCTCGTTGAGCCCCGGCGCCCTGATGACGCCGGCCTGCCTGAGGATGTCGTCGTACACGGCGTCATCGCCCGCCAGAGCGCCCGTGTGTGACCCGGCGGCCTTCGCCCCGGCGGCCGTACGTCCGGCCTTCAGGACCACGACCGGCTTCTTCGGGACGGTCGCCCGCGCGGCCTCCACGAAGGCGCGGCCGTCCTTGAGGTCCTCCAAGTGCATGGCGATGCACTGGGTGTTGGGGTCCTCGCCGAACCAGGTGAGGAGGTCGTCCTCGTCCAGATCGGACTTGTTGCCGAGCCCGACGATCGCCGAGACGCCCGTCTTCGTAGTGCGCGCGAAACCGAGGATGGCCATCCCGATTCCGCCCGACTGACTCGTGAGGGCGACCCCGCCCTTGACGTCGTACGGCGTGCAGAACGTGGCGCACAGGTCCTGCCACGTCGAGTAGTAGCCGTAGATGTTCGGGCCGAGGAGCCGCACTCCGTGCCGCTCGCCGATCTCCACGATCTCGTCCTGGAGGGCCTGTTCACCGGTCTCGGCGAACCCGGAGGGGATCAGGACCGCGTTGGGGATGCCCCTGCGACCCACCTCCTCCAAGGCCGACGCCACGAACTTGGCGGGGATCGCGAAGACCGCCACATCCACCTCACCGGGAACGTCCGTGACACTCTTGTACGCCTTGCGGCCCAAGATGTCATCGGCCTTGGGGTTCACCGGATGGATCTCGCCCGAGAAGCCCCCGTCGATGAGGTTGCGCATCACCGAATTGCCGATCTTGCCCTGCTCGTTGGACGCGCCGATCACGGCGACCGAGCGGGGCTCCATCAGCCGCCGCATCGACGTGAGCATCTGCTCGCGCGTGTACGTACGACGTTGCTTCGGGGCCCCTTCGGAGAGGATGACGCGGATGTCCGCGGCGATGGCCCCCTCCGGAGTGGCGATCACCGGGTTGAGGTCCACCTCGGCGATCTCCGGGAAGTCGGTGACCAGTCGGGACACCCGGCGTATCTGCTCGGCGAGCGCCCACCGGTCCACCGCGGGCGCACCCCGCACGCCGCGCAGGATCTCGGCGGCGCGGATCGAGTCGAGCATCGACGCCGCCTCGTCGGCGTCCACCGGAGCCAGGCGGAACGTGACGTCCTTGAGGACTTCGACGAGGACACCGCCGAGGCCGAAGGCGACGACCTTCCCGAACGTCGGATCGGTCACCGCCCCGACGATCACTTCCTGGCCGGAGGGCAGCAGCTCCTGCACCTGCACGCCCTCGATGCGTGCTTCTGGCGCGTACGCGCGCGCGTTCCCGACGATCTCGCAGAAGGCGGCCCGTACGTCCGTGGCGCCTTCCACCCCCACCATGACGCCGCCCGCGTCGGTCTTGTGCAGGATGTCGGGGGAGACGATCTTCATGACGACGGGCCCCTCGAAGCGGGCCGCGTGCGCCACCGCCTCGTCCACGTCCGTCGCCAGCTCCTCGCCCGGCACGGCGATCCCGTAGGCGTCCGCGAGGATCTTGCCCTCCGGCGCCGTCAGCGAGGTCCGCCCCTCGGCGCGCACGGTGTCGAGGAGCGCCCGCACCGTCAGTGCGCGGTCTTCGGCCATCAATCAGATCACTCCGTTCGACTTGAGCAGGCGCAGTTCCTCGTCGCCGAGGCCGAGCTCACCGACGAAGACCTCCGCGTTGTGCTCGCCCAGGAGGGGCGAACTGACCACGTCCACGGGGGAGTCCGACAGTTTCAGCGGGGAGCCGACCGTGGTGAAGGAGCCGCGCTGCGGGTGCGCGACCTCGACGACCATCTCGTTCGCGGCCAGCGAGGCGTCCTCGATGATCTCCTTGGTGGAGAGGATCGGGCCGCACGGGATGTTGTGGGCGTTGAGCCGCTCCAGGACCTCCCACTTGGGGAGTGTCGACGACCACTCCTCGATCAGCTGGAACATCTTGCCGAGCTTGGGGAGCCGCGACTCCGGAGAGGCCCACTCGGGGTCCTGCGCGAGCTCGGGACGCCCGATGAGCTCGGTGAGCGGCTGCCAGCCCACGGGCTGCACGATGACGTACACGTAGTCGTTCGGGCCGCCCGGCGCGCACTTGACGGCCCATCCGGGCTGCCCGCCGCCGGACGCGTTCCCGGAGCGCGGCACCTCGTCCCCGAAGTCCTCGTTCGGGTACTCGGCGAGCGGTCCGTGCGCCAGGCGCTGCTGGTCGCGCAGCTTGACCCGGCACAGGTTCAGGACGGCGTGCTGCATGGCCACGTTCACGCGCTGCCCGCGACCGGTGTTCTCCCTCTGGAAGAGGGCGGCCAGAATGCCGGCGACGGCATGGATGCCGGTCCCGGAGTCACCGATCTGCGCGCCCGTGGCGAGCGGCGGTCCGTCCTCGAAGCCCGTGGTCGACATGGAGCCGCCCATGGCCTGTGCCACCACTTCGTAGGCCTTGAAGTTGGTGTAGGGGCCGTCTCCGAAGCCCTTGATCGAGGCGTAGACGATCCGCGGGTTGATCTCCTGGATGCGCTCCCAGGTGAAGCCCATCCGGTCCACGGCACCCGGGCCGAAGTTCTCGACCATCACGTCGGAGCGCCGGATCAGCTCCGTGAGGAGTTCCTTGCCGCGGTCGGTCTTGGTGTTGAGGGTGATGCTCCGCTTGTTGCAGTTGAGCATCGTGAAATAGAGCGAGTCGACGTCCGGGAGGTCACGCAGCTGTTTGCGCGTGATGTCTCCGGAGGGCGCCTCCAGCTTCACCACGTCCGCGCCGAGCCAGGCGAGCAGCTGGGTGGCGGAGGGCCCGGACTGGACGTGTGTCATGTCGAGGACGCGTACGCCCTCAAGAGCCTTGGTCGTCATCGCACGGGCTCCTCACTTGTACATGGTCTGGTTCATGGTTCCGGGGGCGTACGCGTCCGGATCGACCCACACGTTGATCAGTGAGGGCTTGCCCGACTCGCGGGCCCGCTGGAGTGCGGGGCCGATGTCCGCGGGGTCGCGGACCTCTTCGCCGTAACCGCCGAGCATCTGGGCGAACTTGTCGTAGTGGACGTCCCCGAGGGTGTTGCCGACCCGCTGGCGCTCGTCGCCGTACTTGGCCTTCTGGCCGTAACGGATCTGGTTCATCGAGGAGTTGTTGCCGACGATGCCGACGAACGGCAGGTTGTAGCGGACGAGGGTCTCGAAGTCCCACCCGGTCAGCGAGAAGGCGCCGTCTCCGAAGAGGGCCACCACCTCCTTGTCGGGCCGTGCCTGCTTGGCGGCGAGCACGAAGGGGATCCCGACGCCGAGCGTGCCGAGCGGTCCTGGGTCCATCCAGTGGCCGGGCGACTTGGGCTGCACCACCTGCCCGGAGAAGGTGACGATGTCGCCGCCGTCGCCGATGTAGATCGAGTCTTCGGTAAGGAAGTCGTTGATCTCACTGACGAGGCGGTACGGATGGATCGGCGATGCGTCCGACTTCAGGTTCGGCAGCCGCTTCTCGATCGCCGTCTGTTCGGCGGCGCGCAGCTCGTCGAGCCACTCCTTGCGCTTGGACGCGCCTCCGTTGAGGCGCCCGGACGCGGCCTCGGTGACCGACTTCAGGATCAGCCCCGCGTCACCGACGATGCCCAGGTCGATGTCCCTGTTCTTGCCGACGGTGCGGTAGTCGAGGTCGATCTGTACGACGGTGGCGTCCGGCGAGAGCCGCTTGCCGTAGCCCATGCGGAAGTCGAAGGGCGTGCCCACGATGACGATGAGGTCGGCGTTCGAGAAGGCGTACCGCCGCGAGAGCTGGAAGTGGTGCGGGTCCCCGGGCGGCAGGGTGCCGCGGCCCGCGCCGTTCATGTAGGCGGGCACGTTCAGGGTCCGTACGAGCTCGATGGCGGACTCGGTGCCGCGCGTCGTCCACACCTGGCTGCCGAGCAGGATCGCGGGCTTCTCGGCGTGCACGAGCAGGTCGGCGAGCTTCTCGACGGCCTCAGGGTCACCGGTCGAGCGGGTGGACGCCCGGTACTGCCCGGCCTGCGGCACCCGGGCCTTCTCGACCGGCACCTTGGCGTCGAGTACGTCGCGCGGGATCTCCAGGAAGGACGGGCCGGGAGCGCCGTGGTAGCACTCGCGGAACGCCATCGAGACCATGTCCGCCGCGCGCGCCGTGTCCGGCACGGTCGCGGCGAACTTGGTGATGGGCGTCATCATGTCGACGTGCGGAAGGTCCTGGAGTGAGCCCATCTTGTGCTGGGTGTGCGCTCCCTGGCCGCCGATCAGCAGCATGGGGGACTCCGCGCGGAAGGCGTTCGCGACGCCCGTGACGGCGTCCGTGGTTCCGGGTCCTGCCGTCACCACGGCGCATCCCGGCTTGCCGGTCAGGCGCGCGTAGCCGTCGGCCGCGTGGGCGGCGACCTGCTCGTGGCGTACGTCGACGACATCGATCCCCTCGTCGACGCAGCCGTCGTAGATGTCGATGATGTGGCCGCCGCACAAGGTGTAGATGACCTCCACACCCTCTGCTTTGAGTGCCTTGGCGACCAGATGCCCACCGGAGATGTGGGTCTGGTTCGTGTCGCTGCTGCCGTCGGGCATGGCGAAGTCCTGTCCCTTCGTAGGGGAGTTGGAGCGCTCACACACGCTCACACGCTGCTCGGAGCTGCTCTCGCGGTAGATTGCATACAGTCGACGAATACTGTATGAAGCTTGTTATCCCGCATCCGGTCATTGGTGTCCAGGGGGCGTGCGGCACTTTTCGGAGGCGGGGGGTTCGCTCCCCGGAACGACAAGGCGTCAGGAGCCGGAATGGACCTGTTCGAGCACCAGGCAAGGGAACTCTTCGAGGAACACGGCATCTCGGTGCCGTCGGCGGAGGTCGCCGACACCGCCAAAGAGGCACGCGCGGGCGCCGAACGCCTGGGCGGCCGTGTCGTGGTCAAGGCACAGGTGAAGACCGGAGGGCGCGGCAAGGCGGGCGGTGTGAAGGTCGCGGCGGACCCGGCAGCCGCCGAGATCACGGCACGCCAGATCCTCGGCATGGACATCAAGGGCCACACCGTGCGCAAGGTGATGGTCGCCCAACCGGTGGAGATCGACGCGGAGTTCTACGTCTCGTACGTACTGGACCGCGCCGCAGGCCGCTTCCTCGCGATCGCGTCGGCCGAGGGCGGTATGGACATCGAGGAGGTGGCGGCGACCAGGCCCGAGGCCGTCGCCCGAGTGGAGATCGACCCGGCGGCCGGAGTGGACGAGGCGAAGGCCGCCGAGATCGCTGCCGCGGCGGGACTCCCCGAGGCCACCGCCGGCGTCCTGGTGAAGCTGTGGCAGGTGCTGACCCGCGAGGACGCGCTCCTCGTCGAGGTGAACCCCCTCGTCCGTACCGCCCAGGGAGAGATCCTCGCCCTCGACGGCAAGGTCACCCTGGACGACAACGCCCGCTTCCGCCAGGCACGCTGGGGAGCCGACGACACCGCGCACGACGACCCCCTGGAGTCGGCCGCCGCCTCCAAGGGCCTCAACTACGTCAAGCTCGACGGCGAGGTCGGCGTCATCGGCAACGGCGCGGGCCTGGTCATGTCCACCCTCGACGTGGTCGCGGGCTGCGGAGCCCGCCCCGCGAACTTCCTCGACATCGGCGGCGGCGCCTCCGCCCAGATCATGGCCGACGGCCTCTCGGTCATCCTCTCCGACCCCGCCGTCAAGTCCGTCTTCGTCAACGTCTTCGGCGGCATCACCGCGTGCGACGCAGTCGCCGACGGCATCGTCCAAGCGCTGGAATCCGTCCAGTTGACCAAGCCGCTCGTCGTCCGACTCGACGGCAACAACGCCGTACGCGGTCGCGCGATCCTCGACGAGCGCTCCCATCCGCTCGTCCAGCAGGCCACCACCATGGACGGCGCCGCACAGCGCGCCGCCGAACTCGCCGGCCACACCAACGCAGCCTAAGGAGCCGGGACATGGCGATCTACCTCACCAAGGAGAGCAAGGTCCTCGTCCAGGGCATGACCGGCGCCGAGGGCATGAAGCACACCCGCCGCATGCTCGCGGCCGGGACGGACGTCGTCGGCGGCGTCAACCCCCGCAAGGCAGGCCGTAGCGTGGACTTCGACGACCGTGCCGTCCCCGTCTTCGGCTCCGTCCGCGACGGCATCGAGGCCACGGGCGCCGACGTCACCGTGGTCTTCGTGCCACCCGCCTTCTCCAGGGCGGCGGTCACCGAGGCCGCCGACGCGGGGATCGGTCTGGCCGTGGTCATCACGGAGGGCATCCCCGTGCACGACTCCGTCGCCTTCCACGCGTACGCCAAGGAGCGCGGCACCCGCGTCATCGGACCCAACTGCCCCGGGCTCATCACCCCGGGCCAGGCCAACGCGGGCATCATCCCCGCCGACATCACCAAACCCGGACGCGTCGGCCTCGTGTCGAAGTCCGGCACACTCACCTACCAACTCATGTACGAGCTGCGCGACATCGGCTTCTCCACCTGCGTCGGCATCGGTGGCGATCCCGTCGTCGGCACCACGCACATCGACTGCCTCGCCGCCTTCGAGGAGGACCCCGACACCGAACTGATCGTCCTCATCGGCGAGATCGGCGGTGACGCCGAGGAACGCGCAGCCGCCTACATCCAACAGAACGTCACCAAGCCCGTCGTCGCCTACATCGCCGGCTTCACCGCCCCCGAAGGCAAGACCATGGGGCACGCGGGAGCCATCGTCTCGGGCTCGACCGGCACCGCACGCGCGAAGCAGGAGGCGCTGGAAGCCGCGGGGGTGCGCGTCGGCGCCACACCGACGGAAACGGCCCGTCTCGTTCTCGACCGACTCGGGGCGTGACGTCACTCATAGGTGACAGGCCCTGACTGCACTAGCGTCCCCCAGCACACACGCGGGCCGTGGACCGAGCGGCCCCGCGTGAGCCATGCACCTCCCGCCCCGACTGTGCACCGTGAGCGGAGAACCCGAATGGCATCCCGAACGACACACCGAACGACATCCCGATCGGCACCCACCCTCGCCGACACCGACCCCCGTGTCCTCAAAGCAGGTACGGCCTGGGCTGACACCTGGCGCCGCTGCCTCGTCGCCGCGCCCGAGGCCTTCCGCGACGACCGCGTCCTGAACCTCTGGAACGGAACCTGGCAGGCGGACGGCAGGGTCCTGCCCGCCACGTCCCCCGTCGACGGCAGCCCCATCGCGGGCCCGCCGCGCCTCGACGCCGCCACCGCCCACCAGGCCGTACGCGCCTCGCTCGACCAGCACCGGGCCTGGCGCCACATCCCGTTGGAGGAGCGGCGTGCCCGCGTCGCCGCCACCCTCGACGCACTCACCGAGCACCGCGAACTGCTCGCCCTCCTCCTCGTCTGGGAGATCGGCAAGCCCTGGCGGCTCGCCCAGGCCGACGTCGACCGGGCCATCGACGGCGTGCGCTGGTACGTCGACGGCGTCGAGCCGATGCTCGACGGCCGGACCCCGCTGGACGGTCCGGTGTCCAACATCGCGAGCTGGAACTACCCGATGAGCGTGCTCGTTCACGCAGTGTTGGTACAGGCACTCGCGGGCAACGCGGTCATCGCCAAGACCCCGACCGATGGCGGCGTCGCCTGTCTGACCCTGGCGTGCGCCCTTGCCGCCCGCGAAGGGATCCCCGTCACCCTCGTGAGCGGCAGCGGCCGAGAGCTGTCCGAAGCGCTGGTCCGCGCACCGGAGATCGGCTGCGTCTCCTTCGTCGGCGGACGTGACACGGGCGCCGCCGTCGCCACGGCCGTCGCCGACCTCGGCAAGCGGCACATCCTCGAACAGGAAGGACTCAACACCTGGGGCATCTGGAACTACAGCGACTGGGACGCGCTCAGCGCCGTCGTCCCCAAGCTCTTCGACTACGGCAAGCAGCGCTGCACGGCGTATCCGCGCTTCGTCGTCCAACGGAGCCTCTTCGACGAGTTCCTCGCCGCCTACCTCCCGGCCGTGCGCACCGTCCGCGTCGGCCACCCCCTGGCGGTCGAGCACGCCGAAGACCCGTTCCCACAACTGGACTTCGGCCCGCTCATCAACGCGGCCAAGGCGAAGGAACTGGGCGACCAGGTGACGGAAGCGATCGACCGCGGGGCCGTGCCGCTCTTTCGCGGCACCCCGGCGGCGGGCCACTTCCTGCCGGGCCAGGACACGGATGCGTACGTCCACCCCGTCACGCTCCTCAACCCGCCCCCGTCCTCTCCGCTGCACCACGCGGAGCCGTTCGGCCCGGTCGACACCATCGTCCTGGTCGACACGGAGGCGGAGCTGCTCGCCGCCATGAACGCGTCGAACGGAGCGCTGGTCGCCACGCTGGCGACCGACGATCCGGCGACGTACGAACGTCTCGCGCCGCAGATCCGTGCGTTCAAGACGGGCCACGGGAAGCCACGTTCGCGCGGTGACCGGGACGAGCTGTTCGGCGGGTTCGGCGCGTCCTGGCGCGGCGCGTTCGTCGGCGGCGAGCTGTTGGTACGGGCCGTCACACACGGCTCGGCGTCGGAGCGGCCGCCGGGGAACTTCCCCGGCTACCACCTCATGGCGTGAGGAGGGGCCGGCCGGGGATCGGGCGCTGGTTCAACCGATGCCCTGCCGGTCCGGCAGCAGCGCGAACGCGCGGTCCGCGGCCTCGGGGACCGCGCGTTCCACCGCCTGGGCGAGCAGCTCGCGGTGGCGCAGGAGCGGCCGCCTGCGGTCCTCGGGCGCGAGCCGCAGCAGGTCGTCGAGGCCGGCCAGCATGCGCCGTGTGACCTGCGGATTGCCGACCGCGCACCCTCGGATCTCGGCGAACCCGAGATCGACCAGGGCCGTCCAGTCCGGCACGGGCTGCACCATCCGCACCGCCCCTCGCCGGTCACGGTGTCGCAGGGCGCCCAGCGGATGTCCGGCCACCGACGCCAGGATCTGGATGATGCGGTCCAGGGCCTGCACGGCGGTGGTCGGATCGTTCACCGCGGGGGAGAGGGCGCGCAGGGCGATGTCGGCGAGCTGGCGAAGCCCGAACCCGAGGTCCTGGTGGAAGGTGCGCTCCACGCTCACGGACACCGTGTACCGCAGGGCGCGCCGTGACGGGGCCGCACCGCCGTGGACGGTGAACACAGGAGTGCCCGGCATGACGAAGTCCCCGATGCGCGGCAGCAGCCGCAGCACCACACCGTGACGTCTGGCCGCCCGCACGACGCGGGCGATGTGCACGTCCCGCAGCACGCCGGCCCGCCCCTGGTGAGTGATCCGGTCGGTCGCCGGGCCGAGGCGTTCGTCGTCCACGGCGCCTTCGGTCGGGTGCTTCACGGCCACCCGGAACGACTCCCGGGCGATCCGGTCGATGACGAAGCTGATCCGCATCATGCGGAGCGTGCCGTTCACGTACGCCACGAAGAGCAGCAGGCTCAGGAACACCATCGCCATCGCCAGGAGCGACTCGACGAGCGGCACGCTCGTCAGCCGCCGCGGATCGGTCTCGCTGTCGAAGGACGTCAGCGTCATCAGCGAGAACAGGAACGTCGCCAGAAAGACGGTGAGCGTGATCTTGGTGATCCGCGACCTGACGTACAGCCGCACCACCCGCGGACTGAACTGCCCACTGGCCATCTGCACCGCCACCAGCGAGATGCTGAAGACGACACCGATGAAGGTCATCATGGCCGAGCCGATGGTGCTGATCACCGCCTTGGCATCCTCGGCGATCCCCATCAGGCTCTCGACGGTGTCGTAGTCCCCGGCGTCCTGAGCCGACGCCACGATCCGGCTGTCCAGCTCCGCCGCGGCGGCCCACAGCACCAGGGCCCCCACAAGCCCGGCGGTCGGCGCGAACCACATGGTGTCCCGCAGATGCTCACGCAACGGAGACAGCAGCCGGGGCCGCCGCACCTTCACGTCACCGAGCGCTCCAGTAATCAGCCCGTCACTCATGGTGAGACTCTAGACGCGGCGGTCCTGGCCGCCGGGCATCCGCCCGCCGACGTACGGATATGCAGGTGAAAGGCACTCCGAAAGCTTGGTATTGTTGTCCATGTCGCCGCGGGGAACACCCCGCGAACGGCAGACACCTGGTCCGGGTGGCGGAATGGCAGACGCGCTAGCTTGAGGTGCTAGTGCCCTTTATCGGGCGTGGGGGTTCAAGTCCCCCCTCGGACAC
>NZ_JBWLKL010000039.1:0-66510 GCF_059026065.1 Streptomyces sp. A18
GATATGGATGTGAACGTCGGGCGAGCGACCGCGCCGATCGGCCAGCAGTTCCACCGCTCGGGCGGCGAGGTTCGTACCGCAGTCAGCTTCGCCGTCGCCACTGGTCCGCTCATCGGCGGCTCTCTGACCACTTCCCTGTCCTGGCGATGGATCTTCTACATCAACGTCCCCCGTTGGCGTCATCGCCATCGTCATCGGCATGTTCCGCGTCCGTGAATCGATGAACCGCCGCGCTCATCCCACCGACTGGTCCGGCCTGATCACCTTCAGTGTCGCCCTCGCAGCTCTGGTCTTCGCCACGATCCGCGCCCCTGAGGAAGGTTGGACCAGTGCCTTCGCTCTCACCCGCTACGCCGCAAGCGTCATTTTCCTCGTGCTGTTTCTGGCCATCGAACGGCGGATGGGCGAGTGCGCCATGCTCGACCTCTCGTTCTTCCGTAACCGAGCCTCATCGGCAAGGTGCCCTTCCGCTTCCTCCTCGGGGGCGCCACCGGCATCATGGCCACAGGCCTGCTCTTCCTCAACAACACGAAAGCCGACTCCGCCTGGACCGCTCCCTCGAGACAGTCGCCCAATCCAGCGGTTCCTCGGGCGACTTGATACCGAGCGCCGGGCAAGAGGCCCACATGTCAGCCTTCCACAACGCCATGAATCTCTGCGCAGCCCTCGGCTTCATCGCTGCCCTCATCGGGTTCCTCATGATTCGCACCAGGGACCTTCACCCCAGCGCGATGTCGGACATCCCCCCCGGACATTGATGACAACGGCGATGCCCCTCCCGAGGAAGGCACCTCCAGCCTCACTATCGCCCCTGCCCCGTGACTCCCTACTGAGTGCCAGGGACGCGTCTCGACGTATCGTGAGGTTGTGCCGAAGCTGTGGAACGAGACGATCGAGGCGCACCGTCACGCGGTGCGCGACGCGATCCTGCGCACGACTTGGGAACTGGTGGCGGAACGTGGACTGACGTCTGTGACCATGTCGCAGATCGCTGAGAAGGTCGGCATCGGACGTGCGACGTTGTACAAGTACTTCCCGGACGTCGAGTCGATTGTCGTGGCCAGGCATGAAGACCACATCGCCACCCACCTGGAGCACCTCTCCGCAGCGGCGCATGCCACCGGCGAGTCGGGGGAGCGGCTCAAGACCGTGCTCGAGGGATACGCCCTCATCTCATACCGCCGTGGCCGACACGGTGCTGAGCTGGCGGCCCTCCTGCACCAGGGGGAACCGGTAGCGCAGGCTCAACAGCGGCTCGTCCAATTGATCCGTGATCTGCTGGCCGAGGTTGCGCAAGAGGGCGGCCTGCGTGAAGACGTGGCTACTGGCGAACTCGCCAACTACTGCCTCTATGCCCTCGCCGCGGCGAGCAATCTCCCGTCGGAGGCTGCGGTCCGCCGTCTCGTCACGGTTACGCTGGCCGGGCTGCGGCCCCCAGGATGACCTGGTAGCCCGCCCCAGTGGTACCTCTTTGTCATGGGGCGGATCGCCCATGCATCGGCGATGTTCAACCGGCCGCGGAACTACGTCTCGTGGGGCACGCGCAGCTCGCCGTGGTTGCCACGCCCCCTTCGACGATCCTCGTGGCGACGGCATGCAGCAGGGCCGCCGCCGTCGCTCGCACGAGGGGATGCGCGGCGACACTGCCTACTCGTTCCCAGCGCCGGCTCAGCGGCGCGATCGGGGCGCTCACGGCTCGCGACGGTTGATCAGGTCGTAGCCGGCCTCGTCCACGGCCGCGGCAACCGCGTCGTAGTCCAGGCGCGCGTCGCTGGTTACTGTCACCTGGCCGGTCTCCAGGTCGACGCCCACGTTCTTGACGCCGTCGAGGTCACCGACTTCGGACGACACCGCTTTGACGCAGTGCTCGCACGTCATGCCCTTGACCTCATAGATGTCCTGCACCATGACTCTGCTCCTCTCGTCTCAACTTCAGGGCAGACAATACCCCAGGGGGGTATGCAGGCCAAGGGGGGATACAGCTGAGCAGAGGTGGTCCCTCGCCGGACGCCGCCGCGTCAATGTCCACCGGTGGAGGTGACGGCCAGACGCTTGATGAAGGTCTTGCCGCTGTCCTTTGACTCGTAGACCCCGTCCTGGGTCGCGATGAGGAGGTGCTTGGCATCTACTGCGGTCAGTGCCTGAGGCTGTCCGCCGGGCACGGTGGCCGTCTTCTTCCAGGTCTTGCCGCTGTCAGTGCTGCGATTGAGTACGCCAGCGGGGTCGATGCCGTACAAGGCGTCCTGCTTCGCCCAGGAGATGAACGCCATCACCGGCTTCGCGGCCGGACTGAAGGTTTTGCCGCCGTCGGTGCTCCTGGTCATCCCCGACTGGGTCGTCGCGAGGACGGTCTCGGCGTCCTCAGGGCTGACCGCAATGTCGATGGCCTGTAGCTTGCCCCGCTTCTCCCACTTCTCGCCGTCCTTGCTGACGCGGATCAGGCCGTTGGTGCTGTCTGAGCCGTAGATGGCGTCGTGCGCGTATTCGAGGGAGTGAAAGTCGGCCTCGCCGCTGAGGGACTTGGCCTTCCACGTCTTGCCGGCATCCGTACTGGCGATGAGGCCGAGATTTCCGGGGGCGTCGCGGCCTGGAGCAGGGTGGCCGCTGGCCAGGAACGTGCCGTCCTTGGTGACGGTGAAGCCCATGAAGTCGTCCTTGCTGTCGCCGACGAGTTGCGGGCTTCCGTTCTTGTCCGGCGTGTAGATGCCGTCATGCGTGGCGACGTGGAGCTTGTCGCCGGGCGGGGCGACGCCGACGCCGTGGATGTGGCTGATGGCGGTATCGGAGGGTTGATCGCTGTCGCTGTCCTCGTTGCCGCCGGCGCAGGCGTTGAGGGTGAGTGCCAGTGCCATGGCGGACATGGCGAAGGCGATGCGGTGCTTCTTCATGGGTTCCTGATCGCGTGAGTGAAGCGGTCGGGCCGGGCGCACGCAGGCGCTCCGAGCCCGTGCTGCAGGGGCGAGGGGTGGCTGACCGGCTGCCGCGACCCCGGTCGAACGGGGCGCGGCAGCCAGTCGAACGGATGACTCGGTCAGACCCGGTCGAGGATCTTGTCGAGCTGCTTGACCTCGGCGGCCTGGTTCTTGACCACGTCGTCGGCGAGCTTCTTCGCCGTCGCGTTCTTGCCGCTCTTCTGCTCTTCCTTGGCCATCTCGATCGCGCCGTTGTGGTGGTCGATCATCATCTGCGCGAACTTATTGTCGAAGTCGGCGCCCTTGGCGGCCTTGAGGTCCTTCATGTCCTTCTCGGACATCATCCCGGACATGCCACCGTGGTCACCGGAGCCGTGGTCCATGCCGGGCATGCTCTCGGCCGACTCGGGCTTGCCCCAGGCCTTCAGCCAGGACTTCATCTTCTGGATCTCGGGGTCCTGTGCCTTCTCGATGTCCGAGGAGAGGGTCTTGATCTCGGCATCAGCGGCCCGGCCGTCGGTGAGCTTGGCCATGTCCACGGCCTGCTCGTGGTGCGGGATCATCATCTGCGCGAAGGTCACATCGGCGTCGTTGAACGCGCCCGGCGCCGGGTTGTCCCCGGCGGTCGCGCTCGCCGAGGCGGAGCTGTCGCTCCCGTGGTCCATGCCTTCCATGTCGTCGCCGTCGCTGCTGCATGCCGAGAGGGCCAGACCTGCGGCGACGGCGGTGCTGATGAGGGCGATACGGCGGACTCGGGGGCGGCGGATGCCGTGCTTGATGGCGTTCATGCTGGAACCTCTTGCTCTGTGCTGTGGTCTGCGAAATGTGGCTGAACCGGGATGCGGGCAGCGCGAAGGGCCCGCGGTCGCGGTTCGGCCTAGGTCCGCAGGACCGACAGTTGAGCGAGGTCTGGTGGTCTGCGAGGCGGAGGGTTGGGGCGCAGCACGGCGATGACGCCGGCGCGCAGGCGCACCAGCCAGTCCGTCCGGCGGCCGAGCGCCGCCCGGAGAAGGCGAGCGAGGACCCACGCGCCGAGCACGGCCATGCACAGGGAGGTCATGTCCATCGCCATGCCGCGAGTATCGGACGACGTCTTGGTGCCGTGGTCCGCACTTGTGTCCGATGCGGCCGAGGCCGTCGTGAGGTCACTGTGTGTCGGCGAGGCGGGCTGAGCCGCAGAGCCGGCCATGCCGCCGTCTTCGTGGATGCTCGCGGTGGACGTGTGTGCGGTGTGCTGCATCGCCGAACCGGAGTCGTCGGAGGGGTGACCGACCGAGTGCATCACGAAGACACCTAGCGCAAGCACGACGACGAGCAGCAGATGCCCCCAGGCACCGACCCCTCGAATCCACCGGCTCACAGACACAAGTACGACCTCCAGGACTGACGATACCGAAGCCCTGCGCATGCTGCTCCCCGCCCCAGTACTACTAAACTGCTTGGCATTGTCGGCAGTGGAGGAGTGGTGGGCGTGAGGGCGTGGCGGCTGAAGCAGTGGGTGACGGCCATCGTCGTGGCTGTGCTCTCGGCGGCAGCGATCGGGGTGCCTACGGGGGTCGTTCCCACGTCCCTGTATGCCCGCATGACACCCGTCATCTGGTGGAACTACCCGGTCTGGGCTGTCAGCTCCGTCCTCATGGGTTTGCTTGCCGCCACGTACGCCGGTGGCGTGCGAACGACGGTGCCGGAGAAGCCGCGCAGTGCGCGGGCGCTGGTCGCCGGTCTCCTCTCGGCCTTCGCCGTCGGCTGTCCCATCTGCAACAAGCTCGTCGTTCTCGCGCTGGGGATGAGCGGAGCCATGTCGTACTGGGCTCCCGCGCAGCCCGTGCTCGCCGTGGCGTCGCTCGCGTTGCTCGGTCACGCATTGGTCCGGCGCCTACGGGCCGCGAACGCTTGTCCGGTACCGAGTGCTGTGACCTCGGGCGCCCCGCTCCTCGTAGGCGCGGACGATTACGATGAACCGTCACTGCGGCCGGAGACATCGACCTCCGGTGCCGAAGGGAGCGGGCGTGCGCCAGTTGGGTGAGCTTGAGGCGGAGATCATGGACCGCCTCTGGTCGTGGGGGCGACCCGCCACCGCCCGTGAGGTGCGCGACGACCTCAACAAGAAGCGCCCGATCGCGTACAGCACGGTGAAGACGGTGGCCGACATCCTCTACAACAAGGGCATGCTCACGCGGCAGAAGGACGGCCGTGCCTGGCTGTACACGCCGACGTGTACGCGTCAGCAATACACCGCCGCGCGCATGCAGGACGCCCTCGACGACAACCCGGACCCGGCCGGTGTGCTGATCAGTTTTGTGGAGCAGATCTCGGCAGACGAGGTGCAGGCGTTGCGTGCCGCCCTGCGGGCCGCCGGACGGCGGAGCGGCGCGTGATCACGGCCTTGGTGCTGGCCGCCTACGCCGTACTCGTGGGCGCGGTGATCCCGTACTTCCTGGCCCGGGCACGTTGGCCGCATCGCGCCCCAGCGGTCGCCGTCCTGGCCTGGCAAGGGCTGTCGCTGACATTTGTCGTGGCTGCGGCGATGGCCGTGTACCACCTAGCCCTGGCCGAGCAACATGTGCACGACGGTGTGGTCGGGCTCCTGAGTGCCTGCGGTCTTGCGGAGGACGCGCCGTCCGGAGGCTCGACGCTGACGCTGATGGACGCGGGCATCCTTATGCCACCCCTGGCCATCATGCTGCTCCCGCTTGGCTGGCTCGCGCGTACGGCCTGGAAGGCACGACAGGACAGGCGTGAGCATGCCCGCACGCTTGCCCTGATCGGCGTCCAGGATCCGGATTACGCTGCCACCGTCGTCGAGCATCCCGTTCCCGCCGTGTACTGCCTCCCGGGCCGTATCCGCCGCATCGTCGTGACTCGGGGCGCGTTGGAGACCCTCACGGACGAACAACTCCGTGCTGTGCTCGAACACGAGAAGGCTCATATTCAAGGTCGGCACCACTTGCTGCAGGTCGCGGCGAAGGCTTTCGCCGGGGCGTTCCCCGGGCTGCCACTCGCCGGTCACGCTCAGGAACAGAACGCGCTGCTGCTCGAAATGATCGCGGACGACCGAGCGCTTCGGTTCCATTCGCGAGATGCCCTGGCCGCTGCCATGTGTGAGGTCGCCGCGGGCCGTGCGCCGCAGGCCGCGCTGGGTGCGGGGGGTTCCGGGGCTCTGATCCGGCTGCACCGCATCCTGACGCCAGAGGCCAGGCCCCACAAGGTGACCTGGTTCGGAGGCGTTGTCGCGTCCGTATCCGCGCCGCTCCTGCCGCTGCTGTTGTCCTGCGGCCCGGTCTGACGGTCCGCTCCCGGTTCGGCGCATGGGATCCGCTCTTGGACGGCCGGGAACGCTCGGTGGTCGAGGGTCGTGTGGCCTGGAGCGATCAGTCGGCGCCAACGTCGGCGCCAACTGATCGCTCCAGGGATCAGACGGCGCCGACGAGGCGCATGGCCAATCCGGCGACCGGTTTGGGACCGAAGGAGGTCGCCTTGCGCGGCAGGAGCACGCCCGACTCGGCACATGCGCGGACCGTCGTCTCCGTGATGCGGGGCAGCAGCACGGCAGTGCCATCGCCCTGCGCGGACACGGCATCGAGCGCCGTTGCCGCATCGTGCACGTACCGCACGGCTCCGGGCAGTTCAGGCACGGCCCACAGAGTCGAGATGAACAGGTGGTCTGCGATCGCGGCGGGCAGGCGCTGCCAACCCTCGGGGGTACGGGAGAGTGCTGCGGCAACCGCTCCGGGGCATGGGGCGGCGATCACCCACGCCTGTCCGCCTCCGCCGATGACGATTTCATCGGCGGAGGGAGGGCGCGGGCCTTCGTGGAGCGGACGTACCTCGGCGACCTGTTCGGCTGCCCGCGCTGCCTTGTCCGGATCGAGTCCCCGGATCACACGGTGAATGGCCGTCAGGCGCAGTGGGTGAGTACGGGAGTCGACAAGGAGCGCGAGACTGCTTGACCAGGGGCTCCGGTCGTTGCCTTTGGCCAGGTCGTGGCAGGCGGCGTGGCGGTGATGGCCATCGGCGATGAGGAGTTCGGCCCCTGACAAGCCGGCGGTCAGTGATTCCTGCTCCGCAGGGTCGGCGCAGGCCCAGAGCGTGTGCGTCACTGAGCCCGCGTTGGCCATGGCAAGTGGCGGTCGTAGAAGTAGCCGGTCGAGAGCCGCCGGGGATGTCGCGTCCGTGGAGCGGTAGGCCACCAGCAGCGGTTCGGGCTGCAGACCGGTGCCAGACATCAGTGTCGCGCGTTTCCGCACGACGTGGGGTTGGACGCCCTCGTGCGGAAGCAGGGTGCGGGCTCCTTCGCCGGAGGTGCTCGTCCGTCCGGTGAGGCGGAGTTCTCCTATCAGTCCCCGTTGCAGGATCTCTTCGCCGACGGCCTGTTGGTAGAGGTACAAGGCCGGCTGGGAATCCTGGGCCAGGACGCCGCGCTCCATCCAGCGGTCGAGTTGTCCACGGGCCGCGAGCGGTTCGCGGGCCAGGAGAAGGCGTGCGATGTGATGGGGCTGGACCCGGAGAGCGCGTGCGTGAGCGGGCCGCATGTCGTCGTACGGCGGGCAGAGCACGGAAGAGAGATCGCCGACGAGGCGGGGGTCATAACGGAGGGCTCGAAAAGGCCGTAGGAGAGGGGATGTTGAGCCGGGAGAAAGGCGCATGGTGGGGCCTCCTGAGGTGCGGGGCATGGCGAGGCCGAGGGATGGACGGGTTCGTCCGTCCCTCGGCCTCGCGACCGTGCGAGTTATGCGGTGACGGACTGGGATTCGGTGGTGACCGGTGCCAGTAGTCCGGTGCGGTGCAGGCCGTTCAGGGCCGCCGCGCAGGCGAGGCCGAGCGCGAGGAGCACGAGCCAGGGCAGCGCCGACAGGCCCGCTTCCCGTGCCGCGTCGAGCGCGGCGCCGGTGAGCAGGTTCCCGAGAGTGATGCCGATGCCGCAGATGGTGTTGTAGAGCCCGTAGTGGGTGGCGACGAGGCGGTCCCCGGAGAGGCGGACGATGGTGTCCATCTCAAACGGGTACGCGATCATCGTGCCCACGGCCAGCAGGAGGGCCGAAAGCGCTGGTGGCACGGCTGCCAGGAGCCATCGCCCCGGCCCGCTGTCCGGCACGGGCAACGGCACCGCCACCAGGAGTGGCACGAATGCCGTCCCCATGGCGACGAGCCCCCACGTGAGCGCACGGCCGGGCTCCATCCGCTCCTTGCACCAGGCTGTCACCCGCGTCTGGAAGAGGATGGTGCTCAGCCCGGAGACGGCGAACAGCAGAGCGGTCGCCGCCGTACCGCCTTCTCCGTCGCCTCCCAACCGCCTTACCTCCAGTGGCAGTGCGAGGTAGACCTGGAAGGACAGGACGTACGAGCCGATCATGGCAACGGAGAAGAGCAGGAACGGCCGGTTGGCCACGATGGTGCGCCACTGTGTCAGCACGCTCTCCTGCTTTGTGCCCTCGCCCGCGCCCTTGTCGGCTGCCCGGCGTGCGGGGAGCGCCCGGATCTGGACGATGCTCAGCAGGGCGAAGATGCCTGCGGACACGAGGCAAGTGGTGCGGAAGTCCACGGAGGTGAGCATCATGCCGACCAGCGGGCCGAGCAGGATTCCGGCCTGGTAGAAGACGTTGAACAAGGCGAAGGCCTCGACCCGGCGGTCACCTGCGTCCGCCGCGAGATAGGCGCGGACCGCCGGATTGAACAGCGCCCCGGCCAGACCGGTCGCCGCGGAGGCGGCAAGGAGCGCGGGCAGCGAGTCGACCAGGCCGAGCGTCGCGAACCCGACAGTGCGCAGCACACACCCGGCGACGATCATCGGCTTGTACCCGAGCCGGTCGGCGAGCGTGCCGCCCACGAGGAACATGCCCTGCTGTGTGAAGTTCCGTACGCCCAGGACGAGTCCGACCACCCACCCGGCGAGGCCGACCCCTCCCGAGAGGTGCGCGGCCAGGTACGGCATCAGCATGTAGAAGCCCAGATTGATGGTGAACTGATTCACCATCAGCAATTGCACACTGCGTTCGTATGTCCTGACCTGCTGCAGCGTGCCCTTCATCGGATGTCCTCGGTCGTGTTGGCCAGGGCGAGCGGGTCGACGACGTCGGTGCATCGCGTCCAGCAGGTGACTTCCTTGTCGTCGGGCCGGGACAGCTCGTCCGGTTCCGCGGCCGGAGGATGGTCCAGGAGGCCGTGCGTGGCGCAGTAGTCGTCGTCGTACACCGTGCCGAGGTAGCGCTGCGGTCCGTCGGGGAAGACGGCCGCGATCCGGGTGTCGGCGGGCCGGGTCCTGGCGATCCACCCGGCCGCCAGGGCGACCGCGCCGACGCTCCAGCCGCCGGTCGCGTAGTGGGACGAGGCGAGCTGGCGGCAGGTCCACACGGCTTCGGCGGGAGCCACCCAGTGCACCTCGTCGATGTTCTCGTACGCCACATTGCGCGGGTAGATGCTGGAGCCGAGGCCGCGCATGAGCCGCGTGCGCGCGGGCTGGCCGAAGATCGTCGATCCGATGGTGTCGACGCCGACGACGCTGAGATCGGGATACAGCTGACGCAGTACTCGCGACACCCCCGCGGAGTGGCCGCCGGTCCCGACGCTGCACACCAGTACGTCGATGTGGCCGAGCTGGGCGGCGAGTTCGAGGGCGAGCGGGGTGTACGCGGTGGTGTTGTCGGGATTGTTGTACTGGTCCGGGCACCAGGAACCGGAATGCTCGGCGAGGAGTTCATTGACGCGATCGCGCCGGGCCTGCTGCCAGCCGCCCTCCGGGTGCGGCTCGGCAACCACGTCCACCTGGGCGCCATAAGCGGTCAGCAGCCGGGTCATGGACGGTTCCAGGCCGGGGTCGGTGACCAGGGTGACGGGATGTCCGTGGACCATCCCGGCGAGCGCCAGGCCGAGGCCGAGAGTGCCGCTGGTGGATTCGATGATCCGGCCGCCGGGCAGCAACTCGCCGCGGGCGCGGGCGCGTTCGACCATGTGAAGGCCGGGGCGATCCTTTATGCCGCCGGGGTTGAAGCCCTCCAGCTTGGCCCAGAAGCCACGGCCCTTCGAGGCCAGCGGCTCGGAGATGTGCAGGACCGGTGTGTTGCCCACCAAGCCGGATAGAGCTGACCGCGTGGGGGTCACATCGGTGGTGATCAGAGAGTGCATGGTTTCGCTCTCGTCGAAGTGTCGGTGTGTCGGGTGCGTGTCTCGTCACGCGCACCCACGTGTGGATGCGCGGCGGCCGTGTGGCCACGGCCGCGGAGGCGACGCCTATATGCGCCACCGACAGATGGCGAGAAGCGTTGTTCTGGACGTGCTGGTGCCGGTCGCTCTGGCCTCTCGGAGCCGGCCGGCCGGAGGCATCGCCGTCGCGGCGTCCGCAGTGTTCGTGAGGGAGTCGCGGGGCGTGGGGCCGGTGGCGCCGCGCGGGGCCGGCCCGCCCTCGGTGTCGCCCGCGGGCGTGCAGGTGGGGGCTCCTCCTGAGGCGTGGCGGGACTCGGATCCATCCGCCGATGCCGCCGCGGCGGCATCGGCGGACTCCAGGCTCGGGCGCCCGTGTCCGTGGCCTGCTTCGGCGAGCTGGTGTGGGCAGGCCAGGGCGCTCGCCAACAGCAGGGCGAAAACGACGGCGATGAAATGGTGGGCCCACGGCGGAGCGTGGTGGAACGGATGACGACGGATGGATGACAGCACAGCGGCTCCGCACGGCTGCCCCGAGTCCGCGCGGACAGGCGGAGGGCAACGATCAGGGGTCGGTGAGGTGGCAGGCGAGGGCCGTCAAGTGGCGACAGGTGCGCTCACGGTCGCGTGGGCGGGAAGAAGGTCGCGCGGAGAGGACGGCCGGAAGGGAGCTGCCGACTCTAGATCCGAAGGATCGCTGCCTGATGGGATGGTGGTGGCGCATGGGCTGCACGCCCAGAACCTTCAAAGAAGGCGGCCCCGAGGTCCGGACTGCCGTGCTGGGAGCCCGAGTCCAGTCCCGAGGCGCAGGGTGCAGCGAGGGACGGACCATCCTGGGGCTGTCCGGAGAGGCACTCGTCCGCAGGGTGGGAGGAGTCCTCGTGATGACCGTGGCCGTGAACGCTGCCACCGCTCGGTTCTTCGGCGGCAGTTTGTTCGCCACCCGGGTAAGGGACTTGATCCACGGCGACCGACGAGGTCACCGACGCCGGGGAGACGTGCGCCGACGCACCTTCCACTCCGATGCCGTGCGCGTAGAGCACGCTGAAGAGGAGGGCGCCCAGCCACCAGAGGCGCGACGTACGTGGCGCCGAGCCCGTACGTCGTACGCCGAAAGGCGACCAGGTCGTAATCATGACGTGATGTTAACCGCTGAGAGGCATGTGGCTGTGCGCGCCCCACGGAACGGGACGCTAACAAGCCATGAAAAGTGCCACGACAGCTCTCTTGTTCCGGCGGCCTTCTGGGCATGGTGACTTTAGGGTGACGAACTGTATTGACATAGACAGAGTGTATCGATAAAACTGAATCTCGTAGCGAAGCCCGTCGACGTCACCATTGACCCGGGCGGTGTCTGGGCCTGGTTCGTCGCTCTCAGCAGGAGCTGAACACCATGCTGTCCTCGGAAGCCCGCATCGAGACCGAACGTTCGAGTCGGTACCTCGTTCAACTCTGCCGACACGCCGAGCAGATGGGGCGATATCTGGGTCACCGGCCGCGCGTTCATGGAGGCGGTGGCACACCTCTCCAGGTGCTGCACGTCGACTGGTCGGACGCTGAGGGGTCCGTCCACTTTGGCTCGGGCCGGCTGACCCTCTCGGCCGCGTCCGGCGCGCTGCTGCTGCGCATCGAATCCCCGGATGGGGAAAGCCTGCAGAGGATGCAGGAACTGGTCGCCGGTCGCCTCGAAAAGATCGGCAGGCGCGATGAGCTGAAGGTGGCCTGGGGGCCAAGCGTGGAGGCCGTGAATCCAGACGGCGATGCCGATGGCAAGTCCGTAATGGCGGCTCGCTCGGCAGAAGGCGGCGCTGGGGGGCGCGGGCGAGGTTGGGTGGTTCCCGTCGGTCTCACCGCCGTGGGTGTGGTCGTTGTGGCCGCGCACCTGGGCCTGGGGGGAGTCCTGTTGGCGGACTGGCGGTGGACGGGCTGGGCGGGAGTCGGGGTGCTGGCCGTTGTCGCCGCGAAGACCGCTGTTGTGGGAGGCGTCCTCTTTCGTCGCCGTCATGCCGCCAACGGGCATTGAACCTGGCTGATTCCGGAGATACGCCGACCATGCTCGTTCCGCGGTGTCGGGCAGAGGCCGTGGGCGCGGCGGAGGTCCGGACCTCCGCAGTGGTTATCCCTCGGTGGTGCTCGTGGCTGATGCCTCAAACGACGCGTCGCCGCTGAGATAGCGCCCGGGGGAGGTTCCCACGGTTCGCCGGAACGCAGCGAGGAAGGCGCTCGGCGTCGCGTATCCCACGGTATGTGCGACTCGGGAAACGGGCTGGCCCTCGGCGAGGAGGGGAAGTGAGGCGCGCAGGCGCATATGGGTGCGCCAGCGGTCGAAGTTCATGCCGGTGTCCTGGACGAACAGGCGGGTCAGGGTGTGTCGGCTCACCCCGACGGCTCGTGCGTGCGCTTCAAGGCTTCGGGGGTCTGCGGGGTGGGTGAGCAGTGCGTCGGCCACGGCTCGTACGCGGCTGTCGGTGGGGGTCGGTACGTCGATGGGTGTGGCCGGCAGGGGGTGCAGGAGGTCCAGCACGACCGCCTCGGCCCGCAGCCGCGCGTCGTCGGGGAGGCCCTCACGGCTGAGGTAGGCGATCAGGTGGGCCAGCAGTCCGTCGACACCGACCGGAGTGGGCTCCGTCCAGTCCTGACGGCAGCTGTCCGGTTCGAAGTAGAGGCTGCACAGCACCGCGTCCCGGGTGGCGCCAGTGCGGTGCACAACGCCTGCGGGCAGCCACAAAGCCCGGGTGGGCGGCAGGATCCAGTAGGCGTCGTCGACAGCGACGCCGAGCACCCCACGCCGCGCCCAGGCCAACTGGTGGTGCCGCGGGTGGCTGTGCGGGACGATCCACTCCCCGGACACCAGGGGGAAGTTCCCGACGACGATTGCGCCCACCCCGGCCGGGACGTCCCCCGCGATGGCATAGGTCATGCCCCAAGCCTATGTCCCCAATGCGATACGACGTGGCCTCGTAGCGCATCGCGGCCAGCGCGGCCGGTGCATAGCGTCGTTCCATGCCGACCAATCATCCGCGCCATGGGCGCTGCCGCTGTTCGAACAGGCCGCCTACGAGAACAGGATGCCCGGCGTGACGGCGGCGTCAACTGCCTCCGCCGTCACGACCATTGGGCGTCGAGGGCCGGCACTCGTGGTGCTGTGCTTCGTACAGTTCATGCTCGTCCTGGACGACAACGTCGTCAGCGTCGCGCTCCCCAGCATGCGCAACGACCTGGGCTTCAGCACCGCCGGCCTGGCTTGGGTCGTCAACGCCTACTTCCTGGCCTTCGGTGGGCTGTTGCTGCTGTTCGGCCGCATGGCCGACCTGCTCGGCCGCAGGCGCGTCTTCCTGAGCGGCGTGACGCTGTTCGGTGTGGCGAGCCTGGTGTGCGGCGTCGCCCAGGAGCCGTGGCAGCTCGTGACCGGGCGGTTCGTGCAGGGCGCGGGCGCGGCCATGGCCAGCCCGGCAGCGCTGGCTTTGATCGCACTCCTGTACCCGGGCGCCGAGGAGCGCACCAAGGCATTTGGCATCTGGGGCGGCATCGCGGCTCTGGGCGGCACGATGGGCCTGGTGATCTCCGGTGCGCTGACCGGCCTCGCGTCCTGGCGCTGGATCTTCCTGATCAACCTGCCGGTGGCCCTCGCAGCCGTCGTACTGCTCCCGCGCCTGGTCCCCGAGAGCCGGGCCCAGAGCGCGGGACGCCTCGACGTACCTGGCGCGGTACTGGGCACCGGCGCCCTGGTGTCCCTGGTCTACGGGCTACTCAAGGCGGGAGAGTCGGGCTGGGGAGACACCACCACTCTCGGGTCTCTGGTTCTGTCGGTGTTCCTGGCCGTCGCCTTCCTCGCGGTCGAGGCGCGGACTGCCGAGCCGCTGGTGCCGTTGTCGTTCTTGTCCTTCCGGTTCCGCGCCGTCGCCAACGGGGCGACCCTGTTGTTCTCCGCCGCCATGTACGCGATGGCGTTCCTGCTGATGGTGCACCTGCAGACCGTGCTCGGCTACCGTCCGCTCACGGCCGGCCTCGCCTACCTGCCGTACGGCGCAGGCATCCTCGCGGGCATGTGGCTCTCCTCCCGAGCGGTGATCAGGCTCGGCGTACGACCGGCCCTCGTCGTCTCGGTCCTGATCAGCGCGGCAGGGCTTCTGCTGCTGTCCGGCGTGGCACCGGACGACGGCTACGCCTCCGGAGTGCTGCCCGGCATGCTCGTCACGAGCCTTGGCTGCGGACTCAGCCTGCCCGCCCTGACGGTCGTCGCGCTCACGGGCACCACCGAGGAGAACGCCGGTCTCGGCTCTGCCGTCCTGAGCTCCGTCCAACAAGTCGGCGGCGCGGTGGGGGTGGCGGTGCTGGTCGCTCTGGCCACGCGCCGCAGCGACGCCCTGGCCGCACAGGGCGACCCCCTGCACGCGGCGACCGAAGGCTTCTCGCTCGCGCTCACCGTTGCTGCTGTTCTTCTCGGGCTCGGTGCCGTCCTCATAGGCGCGCTGCTCGGGAAGAACCACGGCTCAGTAGATACGGCCGACGATGGTGAGGATACGACCATTCATGCGAACCGTACGTAGCGGTCGGCCCCTGCCGGTGTGTGCCTGCCTCACGGGTTGATGGCGGGTGCCAGCAGTGGGCCTAACGCCTTCACAGCGATCCAGGATGCGATCACCGTCTATCTGGACGCCGAACAGCGCCTCGGGCGCCTCGCGGACGGTACGGAACCGCCTCGGTTGCACTCGCCCTCGTCGGAACGTCCACCACCTCCTGATGACCAGCTGGTCCGACGCACCGGATCCCCGCGAGCTGACGGAGCGGCTGGTCGCCCGGCTCGTCGATGCCAGCACCGACGGCACTGCGGCCCCTCGGGAAGTGCCGTAGAAGCGGATCAAGTTCTGCGGTGATCAGTCCATGGGCGGATTGGTCTGACACATGGCCAGCGGCCAGGCTGTGACCTGCCGAAGAGGTGCACTCGCCGCGGCTCAACGGATCACTGGGCGCATCTATGGCAGTCGAGGAGTTGAACTGGACACCGCCGTCCGGCGTGCGTTCGCCGACGGCATGGCAGACGCCGTGCTCGGTGGTTCGCTGAGATCGGGTGGGCGGGCGCGGGCAGAGCGGCTGCTGCCGCGTCAAACGGGGCGTGCACGCCCCGAGTCCGACGGAGCCGCCATGGAAGTTAGTAGTGAGGGAGTCACGCCCGGGGGTCGGCCCTGGAGGTGTCGACTGAGGTATCGCTGGGGCTCTCTCAATTGATTACTCGCCACAAAGGCAGGTGGTTGGCGGGGGCTTGAAACCGTGGAGGCAACTCGGCTGCGTGCCTTCTAGGTGTGAAGGAGGTTAGCGGGCATGATGACCGAGGTGAGCGTCTGGGAGCCGGTGCTGGTACTGCTGGGGGTGACGGCGGCGGGGGTCGCCGTGCTCTACGGGCTGGGCGCGCTTCTGGCTGCCCGGCGCGATCCCTTGCATGCCGATCCATTCGCCGGGGGATTGAAGCCGCGTGAGCACGCTGTCTCCCGGTTCCATGTCCGCTGGTACCCGGTCACCATGCTCTTCCTGGCGTTCGACATGGAAATGCTCTTCATGTACCCCTGGGTCAGAGTGGTGAGCGAGATGGGTGCACCAGCGGTCATCGAGATGTTCCTCTTTCTGGGCATCCTCTTCGCTGCCGTGGCCTACGCCTGGCGTGAAGGCGCGCTGAAGTGGATGTGAGGAGGGCGCTACGCCGGGCCGTCGCTGGACGCCCTCCAGTCCTGCTGGTCACATTGCCGGGCGCGACCCTCGAACGAGTGGCCGTCGAGGCTGAACTGCGGCAACGCCACTGGCTGTTGGCTGCGAGCCCGGCTGCCGCTGCCGCCTTGGTCGTCGCCGGTGAGCCCGACGACGGACATGCCGAGTGGCTGGGCGAGCTGTGGAGCGCAGTGCCGGAACCCAAGGCGTACGCAACTGTGGTGAGCGCCGACGAGATTGGGCGAGCCTTGGACACGGTGGGGCACGTGCTGGCGTCTGGGGAAGAGAGCACTGGGCCTGGCGCGGATCAGGGCACCGGAATTCAGCTGAGCGACCAGTCGGCTCACCGGCACCAGGACGCGCACGCGGGGCATGATGCCGGCGACCAACACAACGACCACGCGTCGCACGGCGATCCCGAAGGCCCGATGGGCCACGAGGATCACGCGGCCCATGACGATCACTCAGGACACGGGGGCAACGACGCCCACGGGGCGCACCACCACGGTGGCGAAGTCGCGGGTCTACCGATGGCCGAACGGGCAGATGACCGTGATGGGTTGAGGCTCGACCAGCTTCACCTCCCGCTCGGGCCCGCACTGCCCGACTGGCCCCCAGGGCTGATCGTCGATGTCGCGATGCAGGGGGACGTGATCCAGCACGCCGAGGTGCGTGAGCCGACCGGTTCCTCCCCAGCCCAGTATCCGCACTCGTTCTGGAACGAGCCATGGCTGCGCGCCTCGCGCGGGGAGCCCATCACCCGTGGCGCGGCCGAACGGCGGCGCTGTGCCGCGCACCTGGACAGCCTCGGCAGATTTCTCGCGGTCACCGGATGGCCGGACACCGCGGCAAGGGCCCGTCGCCTGCGCGATGCGGCGCTGGCCGGAGCCAGTGGGGAGGAGCTGCACGGGGACGTGCGCCGCATGGTCCGACGCGTCGGCGGTTCGAGGACGCTGCGGCTGCTGACCACGCGTATCGGCGTACTTCGTGCCGACCGCGCAACGGAGTTGGGGATCAGTGGGCCCGCGCTCCTCGCGGACGGAGACGTGCATGCCCGCGTGTGCGTGTGGCTGGAGCAGATCGAGCACAGCGTCCCCCGTCTGGAGGAGCGAACAGCCCTCCAGGCCAGCGACGTGAACGGACCGCGTGGCCGCTGCGGCGGCCGGTCGGCGCCGTCTGGACCCCTGCTCGCCGCCCTGCCCGAGCTGCTGCACGGCGCCGAGTTCGCCTGCGCCCGGCTGATCGTCGCCAGCCTCGATCCCGATCTTGACGAGCTGGTCGGGGCGACCCATGGCTGAGGCGGTGGACACCGCCCCGCTCTGGGCGGCCGTGCTCCTGCCCTTCGCGCTCGTTGTCGCTGCCCTCGTGGCCGCCGGGTTCGATGCCGTGCTGTCCGCGAGCGCCGAACGTGGACGGAGCGGTGCGGTCAAGGCGGCCACAGCGCCGGTGCGCGAGGTGCTGCGGCTGGTGGGTCAGCAGCAACGTCGTACACATACGGACGATGTAATGCTCGGCCGTGTCGGGATCGCGCTTGTGCCGGTCGCCGCCGTGCTGGCGGCGGCCGTTGTGCCCTGGGGTTTTCGCGCGGTCACCGATCCGGTCGTCGGCATCGTGTGGTTCAACGCGATGGAGGCGTTGGCCTGGGCCGCGGTTTGGCTCGCGGGGTGGGGGCCGAACTCGGCGCTCTCGCTCATCGGGGGCTACCGCTTCCTGGCGCAGGGACTCGCGTACGAACTGCCGCACATGTTCGCCCTGACCACCGCCGCGCTCGGCGCCGAGTCGTTGCGCGTCGGTGAAGTCGTGCAGGCCCAAGAGGGCTTGTGGTTCGTGGTGTGGATGCCCGCGGCGTTCTTGGTGTACCTGCTCAGCGCGCTGGCCATGTCGTTCCGGGGGCCGTTCGATCACCCGCTTGGGCGCGACGTGGCGGGCGGTGCGGCGGCCGAGTACAGCGGTGTGGACCGGCTTGTGCTCCTCGGCGGCCGGTGGCTGTTGCTCGTGGTGACCGCGGCGTTCAGCGTGCCGCTGTTCCTGGGAGGAGGGCAGGGGCCGTTGCTGGCGCCCTGGGCCTGGACGCTGATCAAGACGGCCGCCGTGCTCGCGGTGCTCGTCGCAGGCAGGCGGCTGCTGCCGACGCTGCGTATGGAGCGGTACATGGAGTTCGCGTGGATGGTGCTCGTCCCGCTCACGCTGATCCAGGCCCTGTTCGTCGCCGTCGTCGTACTCAACCGGTAGAGGGGGCCGCGCAGATGCTGGATGACGTCGTCTTCTGGACGCTCGCCGTGCTCGCGGTGGCCGCCGGAGTCATGGTGTTTCGCTTCGACTCGATGGCCAGGGCGACGTACGCGCTGCTGCTCTCACTGCTCTGCGTGGGCGGCCTGGTGATCCAGCTGGGGCTCGACTACCTGGGCGTGGTCATCGTGCTGATGATGACCATCGAGATGGCCATCATGGCCGTCTTCATGGTGATGTACATGATGAACCCGGCCGGTCTGATGCCGATGTCCATGCTGCACAACAAGAAGGGCGCGGCCGCCCTTTGCACGGTCGTCTTCCTGTTGCTCGCCGCGGGCGTTCTGGCCGCACCGTGGCCGAAGCGGAGTGGCAAGCCGGACGACGACCCGACGATGGCGCTCGGCATGTCCCTGATGGGACCGCACATGCTCACGATGATGACGCTCGGCTTCGCCTTGTTCACCACCATCGTCGCCACCGTCGTGTTGTCCACCCGCCGGGGCCGCTACGACAGATTCGGCGACGACCTCCGGGCTCGTACGCCCGATGACCCGGCGGCAGGAGGGGGCGGGAGATGAACCTGGAACTGTTCCTGCTGCTGGCCGCCGCGCTCTTCAGCATCGGGCTGTTCGGCGCGCTCACCCAGCAGTCCATCGTGATGCTGATGATGGGGCTTGAGCTGATGATCGGCGGGATCATCCTCGCGGCCGCTGCCATCTGGCACTACATCGCACCCGCCGCCACGGACGGGCAGGTGCTGATCGTCCTCGCCGTCACGGTCATGGCGGTGGAGATGGCCATCGGTTTCGCCGTCGTCACCGCGTTGTTCCGGGCACGGGAAGTCGACATGACCGACGAGGCGGCGGAGTTGAAGGAGTGAGCGCGCTGCTCTGGGCGCTGATCGCGGTGCCTCTGATTGCGGGCACGGTGCTGGCACTCGTGGGCAGGCGCGGCGACCGGTACGCGCCGGGCGTTGCAGTCGCGGTCGCCCTCATTGATGCCGGGCTGGCCGTCGACGCTTCCTTCCGCCACCCCTCCGCCTCGGCGCCGCTCCTGGAGCGCCTGCTGTTCGGGATCGCGGTGGACGGGCTTTCGGGGCTGATGGTCGTCACGGTGACGGCAGTGACGGCCTTGGTTCTGGTGTTCAGCATCTCCGACATCGGTCCCGGGGAGGCGCGAGGCCGGTTCTTCGGTCTGATGCTGCTGTTCAGCGGGGCGATGCTGGTGACCGTCACCGCGACCACCCTGCCCGCCCTGCTGATGGGCTGGGAAGTCATGGGCGCCACCTCCTGGGCTCTGATCGGCTACTGGTGGCGCGACCCGGAACGCGTGGACGCCGCAGGCACCGCGTTCCTGACCACCCGCGCCGCCGACCTCGGCCTCTACCTTGCCGCAGGGGCGGCGCTCGCCGGCGGTCACTCCCTGGCGCTCGACGAGCTGGACCGCAACTCGGGCTCCTGGCTGCACCTGGTGACCGCGGGTGTCGTGCTCGCGGCGCTCGGCAAGTCGGCCCAACTACCCTTCAGTTTCTGGTTGTCCAAAGCGATGCAGGGGCCCAGCCCCGTCTCGGCGCTGCTGCACTCGGCCACGATGGTGATCGCCGGGGCGTACCTGCTGATCAGGCTGCAACCCGTGCTCGCAGCATCCGGCTGGGGAGATGACACGGTGGCGTGGACGGGAGCGGTCACTGCGCTCGCGCTCGGCTGCGTCGCCGCCGCGCAGACCGACCTCAAGCAGCTGCTCGCCGCCTCCAGTTGTGCGCAGATCGGCTTCATGGTGCTCGCGGCGGGCGTCGGGTCGACGGACGGCGGCACACTGCAACTCATCGCCCACGCAGCGGCCAAGAGCTTCGCGTTCCTCGTCGCCGGGTTCTGGCTGACCTGGTGGGGCAGCAAGAACCTGCCGGAACTGCGCGGCGCCGCCCGCCGGTATCCGGCTGCCGGGATCGCCTTCACGGTGGCCGCCCTCGGCCTCGCCGGGGTGCCGCCGCTCTCGCTCTGGGCAGCGAAGGACGTACTGCTCGCAGCGGCCCTGGAACACAGCCCTGGGCTGTACGTGTCGGGATTGGCGGCCGCGGTCGTCTCGGCGGTCTACAGCGTCAAGGCCCTCTGGTACGTCTGGCAGCCTCCGGCAGTTCGCGCGAGTGCCGCGTACCGGACCCGCACACGCCTCACCGCCGCAGTCTCCGTTTCCTTCACTGCCCTGGCGTTGACGACCGTGGCGCTCGCAGTGCTCGTCCTGCCTCCCCTGCGTGAACGCGTGACGCGCACGCTCGGCGCCAGCGGTGAACCCACCCCCCACGCCTGGGAGTTCATCCTGAGTGGGGCCCTTGCCCTGCTCACCGCCGGAGCGGTCTGGGCGTGGGGGGCCCGGAGTGCTTCGGCGCCGACATCGGCCACTCGCTGGACCGCAGGATGGCTGGGGCTCGAACGTGCCGTGCACGTCCTGCTCGTACGTCCCGTCCTACGTCTCGCAGGCGCGCTCGCGGCCTTCGACGACCGGGTCCTGGACCGCGGCATCGAGGGACTGGCACGCTGCGCGGTGCGCTTGGCCGACGTCATGAACCGCCGAGCGGAGGCGACCGTCGACGGAGCCGTCGAAGGCGTCGCCGCCACGAGCCGTGAACTGGGGCGACTCGCGCGACGCCCACAGACCGGGCAGCTGCACCAGTACCTCGCCCAGACCGTCGCGGCCTTCACCGTCCTCGCCGTCGTCGTCGTCCTCGTGAGGTGACCGCCGTGCTCACGGCTCTCGTTATGCTCCCCGCCGCCGCGGCCGCCTTGCTGTTGTGCCTGCCGCGCAGCACACCACGCACGGCGCTTCTCGCTGTGTGGGTGGTCGTCTCTGCCGTCGTACTCGCACTGACGGTCGTCGTCTGGGCCGGGTACGACGACGGTGGCGGCATCCAGTACGAGACCAACGCCCGCTGGATCCCCAGCGCGGGCATCGGCTACCACATCGGGGTCGACGGCCTTTCGCTGCCGCTGCTCGCCCTCACCGGGGTGCTGTTCCTGGCCTGCTCGGTGTACGCGCTGCGCGAGACGCGCCGGGTCCGCGAGTTCGCGGCGCTCTTCCTCTTCCTCGAGACCACGTGCCTGGGCCTGTTCGCCGCGCTCGACCTGATTCTCTTCTTCGTCTTCTTCGACCTGTCGATCGTGGCGATGTACTTCATCATCGCGGGCTGGGGCCACGCGAGGGCCGCCCGCGCCGCGCTGAAGTTCTTCCTCTACACGTTCCTCGGATCACTCGCCCTGCTGCTCGGATTCATCGGCCTCTATCTCGCGGCCGATCCGCACACCTTCGACATGGTCGAGCTCACTGAGCAGAACCCGGTTGCCGGGCGGTCCGTGTACGGCGCGTTCGTGCTCCTGGCGATCGGGATCGGGCTCGCCGTGAAGACGCCCACCGTCCCTTTCCACACCTGGCTGCCGCCCGCGCACACCGAGGCTCCGGCCGAAGGCTCGGCGATTCTCGCTGGGGTCCTGCTGAAGATGGGGACGTACGGGTTCCTGCGCATCGCCATGCCGATCCTGCCGGACGCGTGGCGCTCGTACGCACTCGTCTTCGTCGTCGTCGGCCTGGTGTCCGTGTTGTACGGGGCGCTGGTCGCCCTCGCCCAGACCGAGTTCAAACGCATGATCGCCTACACCTCGGTCAACCACATGGGCTACATCCTTCTCGCGCTCGGCGCCGTCGCGGCATCGGGAGCGGACGCCGACGATGCCCGCCGCCTGGCGGTGACGGGCGCGACCTACCAGATGGTCAGCCATGGCCTGCTGACCGGAGCGCTGTTCCTGCTGGCCGGGGTGCTCTACGAGCGAGGCCGCACCTACGACATGGCCGCGTACTCCGGCATCGCGACCACGGCCCCGGTGTTCGCCGCCCTGACAGGAGTCGCGGTGTTCGGCTCGCTCGGGCTGCCGGGACTCTCGGGCTTCATCGCCGAGTTCCAGATCCTCGCAGGCAGTCTCGGCTCCAGACCGGTGGCCACCGGACTCGCCGTCCTCGGCATCCTCCTGACCGCGGCCCTGCTCTTGCGCGCCTTGCAGCGGATGTTCCTCGGGCCGCTGCGGTTGCCCGAAGCGCCGGGTACGCCACGGCCGTTCGCCGACATCCGCGCACGCGAAGGCATCGCGATCGTGCCGCTGCTCGTGCTCGCCGTCGTACTCGGGCTCCTGCCGCGCTTCGTCCTCGACGTCATCGAACCCGCCTCGCGCGGCGTGCTGGAGCTGCTCGCCCGATGAACGAGAACCCGCTCGACCTGCTGCCCGAAGTGCTCCTCGGCGCTTCCGCCGTCCTCGGCCTGCTGCTGGGCGCCTGGCTGCCGCGCCGACGCCAGTGGCTGATCGGCGCGCTGGCGATCGCGGTCTGCGGGGCCGGCATCGTGGCGGCAGCCGTCGCAGCAGCGGGGGCGACCAAGACAGCCTTCGACGGGGCGTTCGCCGTCGACCCGGTGACGTCCACCGCCCGCGTGGTCATCCTCGGCGGGACCCTGATCGTGATCGCCCTGGCCCTGCCGTTCTTCCGTGCGCATGCGCGCGAGACCGAGTTCTACGTCCTCATCCAACTCGCCGCGCTCGGCGCCCTGATGCTCGCCGGAGCTCAAGACCTGCTGCTCCTGGCCGCCGCCTACCTCCTGGCCAGCGTCCCCTCGTACGCACTGGCCGGATTCCGCAAGGACGGGCCCGGCACGGAGGCGGCCCTGAAGTACTACGTCATCGGGGCGCTGCTGGGCGTGGTGATGCTGGCGGGCATCACGATTCTGTTCGCCGCGGGCCGCGGCACGCCTTACCCCGCGCTGAGCGAATCCCTGGCCGACGCGCCCGCCGGTCTTGTGGCGGCGGGCATGGTGGGACTGTTCGCCGGTGTCCTCTTCAAGGCCGGAGGAGTCCCCGGGCACTTCTGGGTGCCGGATGCGGTGCAGGGCAGTACGCCACCGGCCGCCGCCTTCCTCGCCACGCTGCCGAAGGTCGCCGCCCTGGCCGCGCTGTACCGCATCGTCGCCATCCCCCTCGCCGACGCGGACGTGCCGTGGCCAGGCCTCATCGCCGTACTCGCAGCCGCGTCGATGACGCTCGGCAACCTGGGCGCGTTCTTCCAGACCGACGTCAAACGGCTCCTCGCGTACTCGACGATCAGCCAGGTCGGCTACCTCCTCATGCCGATCACGGTGGCAGGCCGCAGCACCGAGGCCCAGACCGCGCTGCTCTACTACCTGGCCGCATACGCACTCACCAACCTCGGCGCCTTCGCCGTGGTGTGCGCCCTCCCGCAGGCACGCACGCTCGACGACTACCGAGGGCTGCTCCGGGCCCGACCCGCCCTGGCCCTCAGCCTCGTCGTCTGCCTTCTCGGCCTGCTCGGGACGCCGCCAACTGCCGTGTTTCTGGGCAAACTTGAGGTCTTCACGGCGGTAGTCGACGGCGGTTACGCCTGGCTGGCGATCGTGGCGGCCGTGAACACCGTCGCTTCCCTCTTCTACTACCTGCGGTGGATCTACCCGGCGGTTTCCGCCCCGTGTGCGGACGTGGAGGTTGTGGTGCCGTCCGCTGCACGGCTTGCATACGCCGCCGCCACGGCCTCAGTGGCACTCGGCATCGTGGGCGGCCCAGTTCTTGACCTTCTCGGTGGCCCACTCGCGGACTGACCGACTCCGGCGGCCGGTTGCTCTGTCGCTACCGGTCGCTTGGCGCGAGAGCTACCTATCGCGAATGTCGAGGACTTGGGAAAGCGGATTGATAAGCCGGAAAGCCTGAGCAATAGAGGGCTGCGTACTCTGACGTTTCGTTCTCAGATGTGAACCGGCTGTTGCTGTCGCTTTTCGTTGTGGCACATGACTTGATCTCGCTTCGGCCGCCCGGCGGCGCCTTCGCGTACGAACCGTACGAGACGGCGATTCGTGCCTTTATGAAGGGGCTACGGCCACAACAAGAACACCGGTCTCAGGATGACGAGGAAGAGAAGTGTCTGCTGAAGGCTGGAGTCGTGGTGTCGTGTCGTTGCGCATAGCTCGCGGGCTGCCCTCGCCTTGCCGCCGCCGCTGCATCGACCGGACACTGAGGCCCAGGTCCTTGGCAATCATCACACTGGCCTCGCCAGACGTACCTGATTGAGTCGTCAGGTAAGTCAGTATCCAATCAGCATCGGACCGGGACAGCCTTCCGTATCTGCTCCTGGTCGACGGCTCCGCGGCAGCGTGACTGGCGCAGAGGCGCAGGTGAGAAGCCTGCTTGTCGTGGCGCACGATGTTCTGGCAGGTCTTCGATTGAAAGGCATGCCGATGTACAGTGAACAGCGCCCCTGACCTGCACAAAGCAGGCAGGGAGCCGTCTTCTAGGAGTCCAAAGTGCTGCGTACTCTCTTCAAGTCCAAGATCCACCGCGCCACGGTGACCCAGGCGGACCTGCACTACGTGGGTTCCGTCACCATCGACGCCGACCTCCTCGACGCCGCCGACCTGCTGCCGGGCGAGCTCGTGCACATCGTCGACATCACCAACGGCGCCCGCCTGGAGACGTACACCATCGAGGGCGAACGCGGCAGCGGCGTCATCGGCATCAACGGCGCGGCCGCGCACCTCGTGCACCCCGGCGATAGGGTGATCATCATCAGCTACGCCCAGGTCGACGACGCCGAGGCACGCACCCTGCGGCCCAAGGTCGTGCACGTCGACGGCGAGGACAACCGCATCGTGGCCCTCGGCGACGACGCCGCCGCGCCGGTGCCCGGCGCCGACGACATGGCGCGCAGCCCGCAGGCGGTGCCAGCCCTTCAGGAGAGCCGATGAGCAGTGGGATCGAGATCCGCGACGATCGGGCGCGCGGCGCCCTGGAGGCGCGCGCGGACGGCGAAGTCGTCGGCCAGATCGTCTACTTCACGCTGGACGCCCCTGAGGCGGCCCTGGTGCCGGTGCACACCGAAGTGGTCCCCGCGCACGAGGGTGAGGGCATCGCGGGCTCGCTGGCCAGGGAGCTGTACGCGATGGCGGCGCGGGAAGGCGTCGCCGTCGCACCCCTGTGTCCGTACGTCGTGAAGTGGGCCGAGCGGCATCCGCAGGAGGCGCCCGTGCCCTCGGCGGAGCTGGTCGGCGCCGCCCTGGACAAGGTGAAGTCGGACCCGGCCGCGTGGTGACCCCCGTGCTCGTCCTGCTGCACACCTCACCCGTGCACGTCCCCGCCTTCGATGGGCTGCGGGACGAGGAGCACCCGGGCGTGGAACTGCGGCACCTCGTCCACGAGGACCTGCTCGCGCGGGCCCGCGTCGAGGGCCCCGACGCGGTGGCCGACGACGTCGAGGAGCTCCTGGTGCGGGCCGTCGCCGAGGGGGCGAGCCTCGTGCTCTGCACCTGCTCGACGATCGGCGCCGTCACCGAGGCCCGCGCCGCCGCTGTCGGGATCCCCCTCGTGCGGGTCGACCGGCCCATGGCGGCCGCCGCCGTGGCCGCGGGGCGGTCCGTGGCCGTCGTCGCCACCCTGCACAGCACGCTGGGTCCCACCCGCGCCCTCGTCCATGAGGAGGCCGCACGCGCCGGGCGGCCCGTCGACGTCACGACGGTCCTGGTGGAAGGCGCCTGGGAGCGGTTCGAGGCGGGTGACCGGGAAGGCCACGTACGTCTGATCGCGGATGCCGTCGACGCCCTGGACGGCGTCGACTCCGTCGTCCTCGCCCAGGCGTCCATGGCGGAGGCGGCGGACCGCGCCACCCTCCCCGTGCCGGTCGTCTCCAGCCCGCGCGTCGGGCTGCGTGAGGCCGTTCGCCGGTGTGGTGCCGACGCCAAGTCGTAGGCTGACCGCGGGAGGTGAGTGAGCGCTCACCTCCCGCGTACCCCCTTCGACTTCACAGGAGCGGACATGGCGCAGCAGGACGAAGAGGTCGTGATCAGTCCCACCGGATGGGTGGCCAAGCAGGCCCGTGAATACGAGGAGTCCGGCGGCGCGCAGGGTGCCGAGGTCATGGGCGTGACCTGTCTGCTGCTCGACTACCGCGGACGGCGCAGCGGGCAGTGGCGCCGCACCGTACTCATCTACAAGGCCGACGGTGACGACTACCTCATCGTGGCGTCCAACGGCGGCGCCGACGAGCACCCCTTGTGGTACCGCAACCTCGTCGACGAGCCCGACGTACGGCTCCGCGTGGGCACCGAGGAGCGGTTCGCCGCCCGTGCCGAGACCCTGTCGGCCGAGGAGAAGGCGAGGGTCTGGCCGGGGCTCGTCGAGCTGTTCGCCCCCTACGCGGACTATCAGGCCAAGACCGATCGGGACATCCCCGTCGTACGGCTCAGGCGCACCCGGGACTGAGCCGGGCGGCGTGAGGACGTGTCGACTCGGCAGGCGTGGGCACGCGAGGCGGGAGAGAGTGGACTCGACCGATCTCCGACCTCGATGGAGGAGACATGACCCACCCGTATCCCGACCCCGTGCCGCCGAGCCCGATCCCCGACCCGAATGGGCCGAGCCCGGTGCCCGACCCCGAACGGCCCACGCCGGGCCCGGGTCCCGGCCCTGTGCCGCGCCCCACCCCGGATCCGCCGCCGACCCCGCTCCCGCCGCCGGGACCGGAACCCGAGACCGAGCCCAAGCCGGTCTGACGGCGGGGGAGGCCGTCGGAGCCTCTCGTTCGGTTCAGGCCTGAACTTCCGTCAGGCCTGAACGTCCGTCAGGCCCGCACTTCCGATCAGGCCTGCACTTCCGAGCGGTCCGCGCCCCACAGGGTGTGGAACGACCCTTCGCGGTCCGTACGCCGATAGGTGTGCGCCCCGAAGAAGTCGCGCTGCCCCTGTGTGAGCGCGGCCGGCAGGCGCTCCGCGCGCAACGCGTCGTAGTACGCGAGTGCCGCGGCGAAGCCCGGCGTGGGGACGCCCTGCTGCGTGGCCGCCACCAGGACCGCGCGCCAGTCGTCCTGCGCCGCGCCGATCTCCTGCGCGAACGTCTTGTCCGAGAGCAGGCTCGGCAGGTCCGCGCGCGTGTCGTACGCGGCGCGGATGCGGTCGAGGAACGCGGCCCGGATGATGCAGCCGCCGCGCCAGATCGAGGCGACCGCGCCCAGGTCGATGTCCCAGCCGTACTCCTCGCTGCCCGCGGCGACCTCGTGGAAGCCCTGCGTGTACGACACGATCTTCGACGCGTACAGCGCCTGCTCGACCTGGTCGGCGAACGCCCCCGCCTCTGCCTCGCCCAGCGGACGCGCCGTGGGACCCGCCAACTCCTTGGAAGCCGCGCGCAGTTCGGTGTGGCCGGAGAGGGAGCGGGCGAACACCGCCTCGGCGATGCCCGACACCGGCACACCCAGGTCGAGGGCGATCTGCACGGTCCAGCGGCCCGTGCCCTTCTGCTCGGCCTGGTCCTGGACCACGTCCACGAACGGCTCGCCCGTCGCGGCGTCCACGTGCTTGAGGACCTCCGCCGTGATCTCGATCAGGTAGGAGTCGAGGCGGCCGGTGTTCCAGGTGCGGAAGATGTCCGCGATCTGCGCGGGGGAGTAGCCCGCCACGTCGCGCAGCAGCTGGTACGCCTCGGCGATGAGCTGCATGTCCGCGTACTCGATGCCGTTGTGCACCATCTTCACGAAGTGACCCGCGCCGTCCGGGCCCACGTGCGTGACGCACGGGGAGCCGTCCTTCGCCTTCGCCGAGATCTTCTCCAGCATCGGCCCGAGCGAGGCGTACGACTCCGGGGAGCCGCCCGGCATGATGCTCGGGCCGAGCAGCGCGCCCTCCTCGCCGCCGGATACGCCCGTGCCGACGAAGTGGATGTCCTGCTCGCGCAGTTCACGCTCGCGGCGCCGGGTGTCCGCGAAGTGCGCGTTGCCGCCGTCGATGATCATGTCGCCCGGCTCCATGAGCGGCGCGAACTCCTTGATCACGGCGTCCGTGGGCTCGCCCGCCTTCACCATGATGACGAGACGGCGCGGGCGCTCCAGGGCCGCGACGAACTCCTTGGCGGTCTCGGTGGCGATGAACTCGCCCTCGTGGCCGAACTCCTCGACCAGGGCGTGGGTCTTGGCCGCCGTGCGGTTGTGCAGGGCGACGGTGTATCCGTTGCGTGCGAAGTTGCGGGCCAGATTGCGCCCCATGACCGCGAGGCCCGTGACACCGATCTGGGCTGACGTGCTGCTCATGCCGTGGCTCCTGGAAGTGGAAGTGCCGCCTGTGTTCGCCAGTATTGCCCCGCGGCGTAGCGTGACATTCCGACACTGTGTCCGACGGAGGAGCCGCCCGTGCCCCATTTCGACATGCCGCTCGACGAACTGCGCCGTTACCGGCCCGAAGCGACCGAGCCCGAGGATTTCGACGCGTTCTGGGAGAAGACCCTTTCGGCCGCACGTGAGCACGACCTGGACGCCCGTTTCGTGCCCGTCGACGCGCACCTGAGCACGGTCGACGTCTTCGACGTGACGTTCGCCGGGTTCGGCGGTCACCCCGTCAAAGGTTGGCTGATAGTGCCCGCCGGGACGACCGAGCCGCTGCCCACCGTCGTCGAGTACATCGGCTACGGCGGCGGACGCGGTCTCCCGCACGAGCATCTGCTGTGGTCGGCGGCCGGGTTCGCGCACTTCGTGATGGACACCCGGGGCCAGGGCAGCGGCGGTTCGCCGGGCGACACCGCCGACCCGGTCGGCAGCGGACCCGCCGTCCCCGGCTACATGACGCGCGGCATCGAGGACCCTCACGAGTACTACTACCGGCGCGTCTTCACCGACGGCGTACGAGCGGTCGAGGCGGCCCGGAGCCATCCGCTGGTGGACTCCTCGCGCGTCGCCGCTGTCGGCGGCAGCCAGGGCGGCGGGATCACGCTGGCCGTCGGCGGACTCGTCCACGACCTGGCGGCGATCGCGTCGGACGTGCCGTTCCTGTGCGACTTCCCGCGCGCCACGACCCTCACCGACCGGCAGCCCTACCGGGAGATCGCGCTCTACATGAAGGCCAGACGCGGCTCCGAGGAGCGCGTCTTCCGTACGCTCTCCTACTTCGACGGCGTGCACTTCGCGGCGCGGGGCACGGCGCCCGCGCTCTTCTCGGCGGCTCTCGAGGATATGACGTGCCCGCCGTCCACCGTGTTCGCGGCCCACAACTCCTATGCCGGGGCGGAGCGTTCGATGGAGGTGTACTCCTTCAACGATCATGAGGGCGGTGGCCCCTACCAGCAGAGTGTCCAACTCCGCTGGATGCCGGAGCACTTGAAGGGCTGACCGGAACGGAGCCCCCTCGGTCACGCACCCTTGTCACGGTTCGGTCGGAGCGGCTAACTTGCCGCCTTGTCGTGTGTCTGACGTGACTGTTCTGACGTGACTGTGAAGTGTGTGACGGAGGGGGCTCTCATGGCCGTACGCGGTCGGCACCGCCGGTATCAGCCGAACCGGATCAACCGGGCTTCGCTGACCGTCACGGCGGGCGGCGCCGGGATGGCGCTGCCACTGATCGGCACCGGCACGGCGGACGCGGCCGACGTCGACACCTGGAACAAGGTCGCGGCCTGCGAGTCCACCAACAACTGGAGCATCAACACCGGCAACGGCTATTACGGCGGCCTCCAGTTCAAGCAGTCCACCTGGGAGGCGTACGGCGGCACCGCCTACGCCCCGCGTGCCGACCGCGCCACCAAGCACCAGCAGATAGCCGTCGCCGAGAAGGTCCTCAAGGCGCAGGGCCCGCAGGCCTGGCCGGTCTGCTCGGAGCGTGCGGGTCTGACGCGCGGCGGTGACGCGCCCGACATCACGCCGATGAGCGGGCCCAAGAAGACGGCGCCCAAGACCCCGCAGCGCGACGTCAAGGACGTCAAGCCGGAAGTGACCCCGCAGTCCACCGCGGGCCGCGGCCAGATGTACACGGTCGTCCGCGGTGACACGCTCTCCGGGATCGCCGAGGAGCGCCGGGTCAACGGCGGCTGGCGGCAGCTCTACGAGGCGAACCGCAAGGCCATCGGCGGTGACCCCGACCTGATCACGCCCGGCCAGCGGCTCGCGCTGCAGGCCTCGCAGAAGAGGGCCGAGAAGCCTCGGGCCGCGCCAAAGCCGCGCACGGAGCCGAAGCAGCGGGCCGAGCCGAAGCCGAAGGCGGAGCCGAGGCAGGCCAAGCCGAAGGCCGAGCCCAAGCAGGCGAAGCCCGCCCAGGCCTCGCAGGGCTTCTCCGCACCCGTCGGCGCGTCGCCCAGCACCCCCTACCGTGCCGCCGGGGGCTCCTGGTCGAAGGGCTACCACACGGGCGTCGACTTCGCCGTCGCCACCGGTACTTCGGTGAAGGCCGTCACCGCGGGCACGGTCGTGTCGGCCGGCTGGGGCGGCTCGTACGGATACGAAGTGGTGATCCGGCACGGCGACGGGAAGTTCTCCCAGTACGGCCACCTGTCGGCGCTCACCGTGAAGGCCGGGCAGAAGGTGGGCGCGGGACAGCGCATCGCGCGCTCGGGCTCCACGGGCAACAGCACGGGCCCGCATCTGCACTTCGAGGTACGGACAGGGCCGGGCTTCGGCTCCGACGTCGATCCGCTCGCGTATCTGCGGGCCGGTGGCGTCCGGATCTGAGGCGGGGCGGACGCAGCGCTTTGAGAACGACCGAAGCCCCTGGGAATCCCCAGGGGCTTCAGTACGTACAGACGGCCTCAGTACAGGCGGCCTCAGGAGCCGATGCGTTCTCGGCCGTGGCCGTGGCGGAACAGCACCCGCCGGTGCGGTCCGGTCGCGGGTTGCGAGGGCACGGCGGGCAGCTCGTGCGCCCGCGCCTTGGCGGCCAGGGCTTTGGCAGCCACGGTGTCGGCGGCCACGGCATCCGACGCCACGGGGTCCGCGGCATCCGCCGCCACAGGGCCGCCCTTGACCACCGGGACCGTCGGCGTCGGAAGACCCTGCGCCGCGCCGATCCGCTCCGTGGTCAGCAGGATCAGACCGCCCGCCGCCACGACACCGAAGCCCAGGGCGACGGCCGTGCCCGCGGAGCCGTAGCGGAACGATTCGCCGAAGAGCGTGAGGCCCACCGCGGCGGCCACGACCGGATTCACGACCGTCACCGTCGACAGCGGCGCCGCGAGGCCGGCGCCGCGGTACGAGGCCTGTGAGATCAGCACGCCGGCCGTTGCCAGGACCGCGATCACGGCGAGGCTCGGCAGCTGCTGTGTCAGGGGCTCGTCGGCCTCCCAGTCCACCGCCACCGTCTTGGTGAACACCGAGGCGATACCGAACGCGACGCCCGCCGCGCCGGCCAGCAGCACGCTGCGCACCACCGGATGACGGTGCACCGCGTGTGCCACGACCATCAGCGTCACCACGGCGCCCGCGGTCACCAGACCCACCATGAACCGTTCGGCGTCGTCCAGGGACTGCGCGTCGGCGGACTGTGTGAGCGAGAGCAGCCCCGCGAGGCCCACCGTCGCCATGATCGCGCCGCGCCAGGCGGTGGCACCCGCCTTGCGGCGCACGAAGAGAGCGGCCATCGGCAGCGCGAAGACTATGGTCAGGGCTCCGAGGGGCTGCACGAGGCTCAGCGGCCCGTACGCGAGCGCCACCACGTGCAGTAGTGCACCGAGGCCGTTCAGCGCGATGGCGACCCACCAGACGCCGCGACGCAGCGGGACATACCGGCTCTCCGGCGTGCTGACAGCGACGCGCTCCTGCAGAATGGCCCCGCCCGCATACGCCACGGCGGAGACGAGGGAGAGCAGCACGGCGAGCGTGAGGGCACTCATGAGGTGCTCCACGGCTTGCGATGCGCCCCCTGGTGGGCCCGGGGCGTCCGGCGAGGCGAACGGTCGGCTTCCATAGTCACTACGATCTCGCGAATTTCGCTCCACGTCGTCGTACCTCAGCAGGCATTGGGTCCTACTGCCGATGGAGTACGACCCGGGGGATGTCCTCCCCCGGGTGGGTTACGCAGCGGTTCGGCGGATCATCCAGAATCCCGAAAATCCTTGCGCTAATCCCCTCCAGAACGCCCCCGTACAGGCCTCCGCGGGCGCCGTGGGCGGCCCTGCGCACGTCTTCCGGAGTGCTGCCCTTCCGCGCCGCTCACGGCCCGTCGAACGGCTGCCTGCGGCCTGCGCTCATGCCATCTGAGCTGGGATTTTAGGGTACTCGCCGGTATTCTTGACCCTCGTGGAAAGGGGTCCGGATGCACCGGAACACACGCAGTGTCGACGACGTCCTGAAGCTCATGGACGGCCTGTTCGCGCCGGAAGCCGACCGCTGGACCGCCGACGCGGCGAGCTGGTGGGACGGCTTCTACACCGATCGCTCACGGCCGGTGCCGTTCTTCGTGGCGAAGCCTGACGAGAACCTCGCCTCGTACGTCGACCGCGGCCTGCTCACGCCGGGGCGAGCCCTCGATCTGGGCTGCGGCCCCGGCCGCAACGCCCTGTATCTCGCCTCCCGGGGCTTCCAGGTGGACGCCGTCGACCTCTCCCCGGCGGCCGTCGCCTGGGCGCGGGAGCGGGCCCGCGAGGCCGGGGCCGACATCCGCTTCCACCGCGGCGACGCCTTCGAGCTCCCGACGGCGGAACTGGGCGGCCCCTACGACCTCATCCACGACTCGGGCTGCTTCCACCACCTGCCGCCCCACCGCCGCGTCAGCTACCTCTCCCTGATCGACCGCGCCCTGGCCCCCGGCGGCCACCTGGCCCTCACCAGCTTCGCCGCGGGAGAGGGCGGCTCCGGCTCCGAGCTGCCCGACGCCGACTTCTACCGCGCGTCCGGACTCCAGGGCGGCCTCGCCTACACACCGGAGTCCCTGCGCTGGATCTTCTCCGACCTCACGGAGGTCGAACTGCGCCGCATGCGCGACGAACCGGCCGACTCCGCGTACTTCGGTGAGCCCTTCCTGTGGACGGCGCTCTTCCGCAAGGACGCTCAGGCACACTCAGGCACGCTCGGGCTCTGCGGGGACGCCTAGGCTCTGCTGTCGTGAAAGCCCCTCTCGACCTGACAGAAGTAGGTTCCGTCGGCGGATTCTTCGCCCTGCGCACGGGCGCCCCGCCGGGCGGTGCCCAAGTGACGTCCCTGGCACGGGTGTACGCGGGGGACGGCGGGCCCCTCGCGTTCCGCGTCGACAAGGTCGCCGCCCGGCTCGGTGCGCCCGACGAGCGCATCGCCGTGTCCGTGGCCCAGCTCGGGCTCGCCGCACGGCTGTGGTCCGTGGCGCTCGGCTCGGCCGCGCTGCACGGTGAGGTGCCGGACCTGGACCCGGCGCTGCTGCACTGGGACGCGGACGGCAGTTCCCCCGACGACCTGTGGCTGACGGACGTGACGGCGCGGCCCGCGGACGCCGCGAGCATCCGGGACGTCGTACAGGACGGCCACCTGGCACCCCTGGCCGACGCCTTGCGCACGCGGTACCGCATCTCCGCGCCGCTGCTGTGGGGCAACGCGGGCTCCGCGCTCGCCGGAGCGGCCCGTGAACTGGACACCTGGGCCCGCCGCACCGGACGTACCGACGTGGGCGAGCGCGCGAGAGCGCTGGCCGGTGACCTCTTCGACCACCCCGACCTGCGCGGCACCGGAACCCTGCGCGGCACCGCGTTCCGCCGCAGCAGCTGCTGCCTCTACTACCGCTGTCCGGGCGGCGGCCTGTGCGGCGACTGCTGCTTCGACCGGCCGCCGCAGAGGTCGGTGCGGCACTCTTCCCCACCGGGCGCTTCTGGGTGACCATGAGGGGGCGGGCGACCGGCGGCTTGGGCGGACGGACGGGGGGTTCTGCGTGCGAGTGGGACTGCTCACCCGGGAATATCCACCGGACGTCTACGGCGGAGCCGGCGTCCATGTCGAGTTCCTCGCCCGGGAGTTAGAGGCGTTCACCGACGTCGACGTGCACTGCTGGGGAAGCCAGGGAGCCGCCGACGGGCCGACACGCCACCAGGCCTGGGACGCTCTGGACGGCGCCAACGACGCCCTGCGCACGTTCTCCGTGGACCTGTCCATGGCGGCGGCCCTCACGGGGTGCGACCTCGTCCACTCCCACACCTGGTACGCCAATCTCGCGGGCCACTTCGGCAAGCTTCTGCACGGCATCCCGCACGTCATGACATCGCACTCCCTGGAGCCCCTGCGCCCGTGGAAGGCCGAGCAGTTGGGCGGCGGGTACGCGCTGTCCGGCTGGGCCGAGCGCACCGCCGCCGAGGCGGCGGACGCCGTGATCGCCGTATCGCGCGGCATGCGGGCCGACATCCTGCGCTGCTATCCCGCCATCGACCCGGCGAAGGTGCACGTGGTCCACAACGGCATCGACACCGGCCTGTACCGTCCCGATCCCGGCACGGACGTCCTGGAGCACCTGGGGATCGACCCCGGGCGGCCCTATGTCCTGTTCGTCGGACGCATCACGCGGCAGAAGGGCGTCCCCCATCTGCTGCGCGCCGCGAAGGAATTGGACCCGGCGGCCCAGCTCGTCCTCTGCGCCGGAGCCCCCGACACCCCGCAGATCGACGCCGAGTTCCGCACTCTCTTCGAGGAGCTGAGCCGCGCCCGCGGGGGAGTCCACTGGATTCCGGAGATGCTGCCGCGCCCCCAGGTCATCCAACTCCTCACCCACGCAAGGGCGTTCGTCTGCCCCTCCGTGTACGAACCGCTCGGAATCGTCAATCTGGAGGCGATGGCCTGCGGCACCCCGGTCGTGGCATCGGACGTCGGCGGCATCCCCGAGGTCGTCGCCGACGGAAGCACGGGGCTCCTCGTCCCGTACGAGGAGAAGGAGCCGGCAGCCTTCGAGGCGCGGCTCGCGCAGGCCCTGAACGAACTGGTCGCCGATCCGAGCGCCGCGACCCGCATGGGCGCCGCCGGACGCGAGCGGGCCGTCGGGGAGTTCGGCTGGGACGCGGTCGCGCGACGCACGGCCGACGTGTACGAGGAGTTACTCGAGTCCAAGTGATCCCAGTTAAGGGGGCGGCGCGATGCGCGGTGGACCTTCGGTGCTCGGAATCGTCCTGGCGGGCGGTGAGGGAAAGCGCCTGCAGCCCCTCACGGCCGACCGGGCCAAACCTGCGGTCACGTTCGGCGGCACGTACCGCCTCGTCGACTTCGTGCTCTCCAATCTCGTCAACGGCGACATCCTCCGGATCTGCGTACTGACCCAGTACAAGTCGCACTCCCTGGACCGGCACGTCACCACCACCTGGCGGATGTCCAGCCTCCTGGGCAATTACGTCACGCCTGTTCCCGCACAGCAACGCCTGGGCCCGCGCTGGTACTTGGGCAGTGCGGACGCGATCCTGCAGTCCCTCAACCTCGTCCATGACGAACAGCCCGACTACATCGCGGTGTTCGGCGCCGACCACGTCTACCGCATGGACCCGCGGCAGATGCTCGGCCAGCACTTCGAGAGCGGTGCCGGGGTGACGGTCGCGGGGATCCGCGTGCCGCGCTCGGAGGCGTCGTCCTTCGGCATCATCACGCCCGCACGGGACGGCGCCCGCGTCGACCGCTTCCTGGAGAAGCCCACCGACCCGCCGGGCCTGCCAGGGTCGCCGAACGAGGTGTTCGCCTCCATGGGCAACTACGTCTTCACCACGAAGACCCTCGTCGACGCGATCCAGCAGGACGCCGAGGACCACAGCTCCAAGCACGACATGGGCGGTTCGATCCTCCCCATGCTCACCGAGCGCGGCCTGGCCCAGTTGTACGACTTCGACGACAACCACGTGCCGGGCGAGACCGCGCGCGACCACGGCTACTGGCGCGACGTCGGCACGCTCGACGCGTACTACGAAGCGCACATGGACCTGATCTCCGACCAGCCCGTCTTCAACCTGGACAACCGGCGCTGGCCCATCTACACCCACTCCGGCGGCCTGCCGCCCGCCAAGTTCTGCGCGGGTGGCATCGCGGGCGAGTCCATCGTCAGCCCCGGCTGCGTCATCCGGGGGCAGGTCACACGCTCCGTGCTCTCACCCGGCGTGACGATCGAGGACGGGGCGGTCGTACAGGGTTCGGTCCTTCACGACAACGTGCGCGTGGGCAGGGGAGCGGTGGTGCGGGGCGCGGTCCTCGACAAGAACGTGGACGTCCCGCCCGGGGCGACGATCGGGGTCAACCCCGAGCGGGACGAAGAGCTCTACACGGTGTCGAAGGGGGGCGTGATCGCGCTGGGCAAGGGGCAGGTCGTGCCCCTGTAGCCCTTGCTCGCCGGCTGCATCGTTGATTCCTACAGCACCCTTTGCCTGCGCCCCAGCCACGTCTGCGCGATCACCACGAGCGCCAGGAAGGCGCCGCTGACCACCTGTTGGTAGGCGGAGTCGAGCGAGCCGATCTGGTTGATGACGTTCTGGATGACCTTCAAGAGCAGTACGCCGACGAGCGATCCGCTGATGAAGCCGAACCCGCCGGTCAGCAGCGTGCCCCCGATGACCACCGCGGAGATCGCCTCCAGTTCCATGCCCGAGCCCAGGATGGTGACCCCCGAGACGAGCCAGGCCGCGTTGAGCGCGCCCGCGAGGCCCGCGCAGAGGCCGGAGAGCGTGTAGACGGTGACCTTGGTGCGGGCCACCGGAGCGCCCATGAGGGCCGCCGCGTCCTCGTTGCCGCCGACCGCGTACACGTACTGGCCGAAGCGGCTGCGGCGCAGCACGACGGCGCCGGCGACGAAGAGGGCGAGGGTGATCCAGACCGGGGCTCCGATGCCGAGGAGCTTTCCCTGGCCGAGGGTCGCGAAGAACGAGTCCTTGTCGACCAGGTAGGTCTTGGAGCCCTCGTCGGTGATGGACAGGAGGATGCCGCGCGCGCCCAGCATCGCGGCCAGCGTCACGATGAAGGGGGCGAGGCGGGAGCGGGCGATGAGCAGGCCGTTGACCAGGCCGATGAGTCCGCAGACCGCCAGGGGGAGGAGGAGCGCCACCGCTGTTCCGTACTGGGAACCCCAGGCCGCGAGGACGCCTCCGAGGGCGAAGAGCGAGCCGACCGAGAGGTCGATGCCGCCCGTGATGATCACGAACGTCATGCCGAGCGCGACGACCGCGAGGAACGCGGAGGAGACCGCCATGTTCTCCAGGTTGTCGCCGGTCAGGAACGTGTCGAAGCTGAGCGACGCCGCGATGACGGCGACCACCAGCGTGACCAGGGCGCCGTGCTGCTGGGCGAGCGCGCTGACGCGGTCGGAGCGGCTCGCGCCCGGCTGCTCGTCCTCTGGTTTCTTCATGGGCTTGGCCTCGGATAGGACGGTGCCGGTCACCGCTTGCCCCTCTCCCGTGCCGCGTAGACGGCGAGAATGATCACTACGGCCTGGGCGATCTGTGTCCAGGAGGGCGGCAGATCGTGCTTGATGAGGGTGGCGGTGAGCAGCTGGATCAGTACGGCGCCCGCAACGGTGCCGCCGATCCGTACGCGTCCGCCGCTGAGCGGTGTGCCGCCGACGACTACGGCCGTGATCGCCGACAGTTCCATGAGGTTGCCGAGCGATGTCGGGTCGCTCGCGGTGAGGCGCGCCGTCGCCAGGATTCCGGCGATGGCGGCGAGGGCGCCGGAGCAGACGTAGACCAGGATCAGGACTCGTCGTACGGGGAGTCCCGCGAGGCGGGCGGCCGGGCGGCTGTCCCCGATGGCGAGGAGCTGGCGGCCGAAGGTGGTGCGTCGTACGACGAAGGCCACGAGGAGTGCGAGGGCGGCGGCTATCAGTACGAGGTAGGGGATGCCGAGGATCGCGCCGGAGCCGAGGCTCGCCATGTTCGGGTCGCGTACGTCCTTGAGCTGGGGAAGGAGTACGAGGGCGAGTCCGCGGCCCGCGACCATCAACGCCAGGGTGGCGACGATGGGTTGGACCCCGATGAACGCGATGAGGGAGCCGTTCGCGATGCCGATGGCTGCGCCGCCTATGACCGCGACTATGAGGGCGATCCAGATCCCGTAGCCGAGGTAGAGGGAGAGGAGGGAGGTGGAGAGCGCCATGACCGAGCCGACGGAGAGGTCCACGCCCTCGCTGCCGATGGCCAGCGCCATGCCCAGCGCGACGATGAGGACCGGGGCTACCTGGACCGCCTGGGTACGGAAGTTCTCGGCGGAGAGGAAGTGGGGGGTCAGGGCGATGTTGAGGAGGAGGAGTACGGCTACGCCCAGGTAGACGCCGTAGTTCTGGAGGAAGCGGAGGGCTCGGTCGCGGTCTGCGGTCCTGCTTCCCAGGGCTAGGTCAGTCATGGGTACTCCGGGTGCGCCTTGGCTTGTCGGTGGGGCGGGGCCCCGCCGGGCGGCTGCGGGTGGATTGGTTGCTAGTCACCGGAGCTCCCCGTCGTGGCTATGGCGCGCATGAGGGCGTCCTCTGTGACCTTGGAGCCGGTGAGTTCCTCGATCACCGTGCCGTCCTTGAGTACGACGACTCGGTCGGAACCCTCGATGAGTTCCTCCATGTCGGAGGAGATGAGGAGGACCGCCAGGCCGTCGTTGGCCAGTTCGTCGATGAGCTTCTGGACCTCGGCCTTCGCGCCGATGTCTATGCCTCGGGTCGGCTCGTCCAGGAGGAGGACCTTCGGGTTCATGGCCAGCCAGCGGGCCAGGAGGACCTTTTGTTGGTTGCCTCCTGACAGCTCGCCCACCTTCTGGTCGGGGCCTGATGCCTTGATGCGCAGGCGCTTCATGAAGGTGTCGACGATTGAGTCGATCGCTGTCTCGTTCACCAGGCCGAAGCGGGAGAGGCGGGGGAGCGCGGCCAGTGCGATGTTCTCGCGGACCGAGAGGCCCGGGACGATTCCCTCGGCCTTGCGGTCCTCGGGGAGGAGGCTGATGCCGGCGCGGATGGCGGCCGGGGGTGAGCCCGTGCGGACCGCGGCTCCGGCTATCAGCACGTTGCCCGAGTCGGGCGGCAGCGCGCCCGCTATGGCCTTTGCTGTTTCGCTGCGGCCCGAGCCGAGCAGGCCCCCCAGCCCTACGACCTCGCCCGGACGGATCTCGACTGATACGCCGTGGAGGTGGTGGCGCATCGTCAGGTCCGTTGCCTGGAGGACCGGTTGGGTTTCTGGGGCGTGTTCTCCGGAGAACTTGGTTACGCCCTCCTCGCGGACCTCTCCGACCTCGCGTCCCAGCATGAGCGATACGAGGCGGAGTCGGTCCAGCTCCGCGATGGGTCCCGTGTGCACCAGCTTTCCGTCGCGCAGGACGGTGACCATGTCACACACCTCGTAGAGCTCTTCGAGGCGGTGGCTGACGTAGATCACCGCGATCCCGCGGTCCCGCAGCATGCGGATGACGCCGAACAGGGTCTGGACCTCGCGGGGTTCGAGCGAGGATGTCGGCTCGTCCATGATGACGACCTGTGCGTCCACCGAGACCGCGCGGGCCAGGGCCACCATCTGCTGGGTGCCGACGCCCAGTTCGCGGAGCGGGCGCCGTACGTCGACGCTGATGCCCAGGCGCTTGAGGGCCTCATCCGCCTCGCGGTGCATGCGGCGGAAGTCGATGAGGCCCAGGCGCCCGCGTGGCTCGCGGCCGAGGAAGAGATTGCGGGCCACGCTCATCAGGGGGACGAGGTTGACCTCCTGGTAGATGGTGGAGATGCCCGCGTGCTGGGCGTCGAGCGGGGTGGTGAAGGTGACCTTCTCGTTGTTGTAGGTGAGGTCGCCCGCATCCGGTGCGTAGACGCCCGTCAGCACCTTGATCAGGGTCGACTTGCCCGCGCCGTTCTCGCCGATCAGAGCGTGCACCTCACCTGCGCGCGCGGTGAAGTCGACCCCGTCGAGGGCTCGTACGCCGGGAAATGTCTTGCTGAGCCGGGTTACTGAGAGGACGTCAGTCATCTCAGTACGCCTTGCCGAGGTCCGTCTTCGCGTTGTTCTTCGTGTACGCGCTGTCCTTGATGACGATGTCCTGCGAGACCTTCGTACCCTTGGTGAAGGTGTCCAGGGTCTGGAAGGCGAGCGGGCCGAAGCGCGGGTTCGACTCGATGACGCCGTCGATCCAGCCGTCGACGATGCCCTGCACGGCGTTGCGCGTGCCGTCGACCGTCACGATCTTCACGTCGCCGGGCTTCTTGCCCGCGCCCTTGAGAGCGTTGACGGCGCCGAGGCCCATCTCGTCGTTCTCGGCGTAGATCCCGGTGATGTCCGGCTTGGACTGGATGAGCTGTTCGGTGACCTGCTGGCCCTTCTCGCGGGCGAACTCGCCCGTCTGCTTGAAGACGACCTTCAGGTCGGGGGCCTTTTCCTTGATGCGGTCCTGGAAGCCCTTGGTGCGTTCGGTGGTGACGTTGTTGCCCGCGGCGCCGAGCAGGATCGCGACCTTGCCCTTGCCGCCCGTCGACTTGATCATCTGGTCGGCCGCGCGCTTGCCCTGCTCGACGAAGTCGGAGCCGATGAAGCTGACATAGTCCTTGCAGGCCTTGGCGTTGATCTTGCGGTCGATGGTGACGATCGGGATGTGCTTGGCGGAGGCCGCGCGAAGGACCGGCTCCCAGCCGTCGGAGTTCAGCGGTGCGATGACAAGCAGGTCGGCGCCCTTGGCGATGAGGTCCTGGACGTCGCTGATCTGCTTGGAGAACTGCGACTGCGCGTTGGCGGTGAGCAGCTTGACGCCGCGCTTCTTCGCCTCGGCCTTGATGGACGCCGTCTCCGCGATGCGGAAGGGGTTGGCCTCCTTCTCGGACTGGGAGAAGCCGACGGTGGCGCTCTTGAGGTCGAGCTTCTTGCCGCCGTAGGCGTCGATCGCGCAGGTCGGGCCGCTGCCTTCGCTCGGCTCCGAGACGACCTGGCCCGAATCGCCCTGGTCCTGCGACGCGGAGCTCTTGTCGCCGTCGTCCTCGGACTTGGCGCATCCGGTGGCGAGCGCGAGGCTCGCGGCGAGGCCGGCGGCGAGGAGGGTCCTGGCTGAGGTGCGGCTAAGGCGTGTGGTCGGCTTCATGGAGTCCCCAAAACGGCACGGCCCCGGCGCTGAGAGCGCTCACGGGAGGATCGGCTTGCGGTCAACTCGGCTGTACGGGGAGCTTTTTACATCGTTGGAAGGAGGCTGTAAACCCTCCGCGCACGTCGGACCTGCGGCAGGTCAGCGTCGACCGAGCGTGCTCTCGCGCTCCACCAGGCGGAATTCCGCGGCGAGTTCACGGCCCTCGGGTTCTCCCGCGCCCTCCAGGCTCCGCAGCAGCGAGGCCACCGCGAGGCGGGCGATGGCCTGCTTGTCCGGCGAGACCGTGGTCAGCGTGACCGCCCCGAACTGGCCCTCGGCGATGTCGTCGAAACCGACCACCGCCACGTCCCACGGCACGCGCAGACCGCGCTCGTGCAGCACGCGCATGGCGCCGATCGCCACCAGGTCGTTGTACGCGAACACGGCGTCGGGCCGCACTCCCGCGTCCAGCATCCGCGCCATCGCCTTCGCCCCGTCCCAGCGGTTCCAGCCGCCGACCGGGCCCACCAGATTGTCCGGCGCGGCTATCCCCGCCTGCGTCAACTCCTCGCGCCAGCCCTGGAGGCGGAGGTTCGCGGGCTGGTTCGCGGAGTCCGTGCGGGCGCCGAGATACGCGATGCGGGTGCGGCCGCGGCTGATGAGGTGGCGCACCGCCGTGCGGGCCGCCGCGACGTTGTCGATCGCGATGTGGTCGTACGGCAGGTCGTACTGGCGCTCGCCGAGCAGCACCAGCGGTACGTCGTCCTCGCGGCCGAGCAGGTCGTCCGACTCGAGCTCGAGTGGGCTCAGGATCAGGCCGTCGATCACCCGGGCCCGGAAGCCCTGGCTGACCAGGACCTCCTGCTCGCGCTCGCCACGGGTGTGATCCAGCAGGACGGTGAAATCGTGCTCGGCCGCCGCGTCGATGACCGCGCCCGCCAGTTCGGCGAAGTACGGGTTGCCGAGCTCGGGAACGGCGAGCGCGATGATCCCCGTACGGCCCTTGCGCAGGTGACGTGCCGTCAAATTCGGGCGGTAGCCCAGCTCGTCGATCGCCTCCTGTACGCGCGCCCGCATCGCCGGGGTGACGTGCTGATACTTGTTCACCACGTTCGAGACGGTCTTGATGGAGACGCCCGCGCGCTCCGCGACGTCTTTGAGGCTTACCCGCACGTGCAGCTCCCTGCGTCTAGGTGCACCCCTGTCCTGGGGTGTTTGTCATGGCCCTGGACAGCGCGCCGGAGAGCGTGCTGTCATGCCAACTGCCGTTCCTTCCAACGTTGTACAGATTCGTTGTACAGACTGCAGCGGCGAGCCGCCACCCCCTTCCTCAGCCTTCGAGCACCGCTTCAAGCAAAGGAGGATCCGTGCGCCCCATCCGACCCAGACGAGTCAGGCAGCGACTGATACTGCTGCTCGCCGTCGCCCTCGCCTTCGCCGGACTCACCGCAGTTCCGGCCGCGACAGCCGCCGACGAACCCCCCGAGGTCCACGGCCTGAAGGGCGAGTACTACACGCAGTCAGCGCCCGGAGCCTTCGACTTCCACGAACTCAAGGCCACCGGCTTCGACCAGAAGATCGACTTCGACAACCTCGACCCGCGTCTGACCTTCGCCACCGGGAAGGCCGACGACGCCACCGTCCGCTGGACCGGCAAGGTCGTCCCGGAGAAGACAGGTGCCCACACCTTCTCCATGATCGGGGACAACGGCTTCCGGCTCTGGGTCGACGGCAAGCTCGCCATCGACCACTGGGTGGACGACTGGGACAAGGAACAGACCGCGCAGCCGGTCGAGTTGACCGCCGGAAAGGCCTACGACATCAAGGTCGAGTACTTCGAGCACTACGGCGGCTCCAACCTCCACCTGCGCTGGACCGAGCCCGGCGGCACCAAGGAAGCCGTCCCGCAGTCGGCCTTCCGCCTCCCCGACGGCTTCGAGTACGACGGAGCCACCTCGGCCACCGTCCTCAAGGACGGCCGGACCCTGAAGCTCGACTTCGCCCAGAAGCTGGCCGCACCCCCGAAGGACCTCGCCGGCCACATCGAGGCGGTCATCGGCGGCGCCAAGTGGCCCATCGGCACGGTCACGGCAGACCCCAAGGATCCGCGCGCCCTCCTCGTGGCCCTCAAGGAACCCGTCGTCGGCAACAAGACGGGCACCGCGAAGGGCACCGCCGACCTCCGCTACGACGGAAAGGGCGGCTTGAGCGGCGAAGACGGCAAGGCGGTCGCCGCGTTCTGGAGCAGCGGCCCCAACCACTCCGAGCACCAGCTGCGCACCAAGTGGGCCGACAAGGTGGGCCCGGACAACGCGCTGCCCGAGTACCCGCGCCCTCAGCTGACCCGTGACGCCTGGCGCAACCTGAACGGCACCTGGCAGTTCGCCTCCGCCAAGGCCGGCGAGACGCCCCCGTTCGGCAAGAAGCTCGGCGAGAAGATCCTCGTCCCCTACCCCGTGGAGTCCCAGCTCTCCGGCCTCGAACGGCACGAGGACCGCATGTGGTACCGCAGGACCTTCACCGTCCCCGAGGGCTGGAAGGTCGGCGACGGCAAGCGCCTCAAGCTCAACTTCGGCGCGGTCGACTGGCAGTCCGAGGTCTTCGTGAACGGCAAGAAGGTCGCCGAACACAAGGGCGGCTACGACAAGTTCAGCGCCGACATCACCGACGCCCTCAAGCCCGGCAAGACCCAGGAGCTGATCGTCGGCGTCTACGACCCGACCGACTCCAAGGACGGCGAGAACCCGCCCGTCGGCAAGCAGCGCCTGGACCCCAGCGGCATCTGGTACACCCCGTCGTCCGGCATCTGGCAGACGGTGTGGATGGAGCCGGTGGCGGCCGACCACGCCGACTCGCTGAAGATCACGCCTGACGTGGCCACCAAGACGGTCACCGTCGAGCCCAAGGGCGTGCGCGATGGAGTGCCGGTCAAGGCAGTCGCGTACGAAGGCAAGAAGAAGGTCGCCGAGGCGAGCGGACGCACGGGCACACCGCTCGAACTGAAGATCGCCGAGCCGCGCCTGTGGTCGCCGGACGATCCCTTCCTCTACGACCTGAAGGTCACGGTCGGCAAGGACGACGTCAAGAGCTACTTCGGGATGCGCACCGTCGCCGTGGAGAAGGTCGACGGCACCCCGCGCACGATGCTCAACGGCAAGCCGCAGTTCCTGATGGCCACGCTCGACCAGGGCTTCTGGCCGGACGGCCTGCACACGGCGCCGACCGATGAGGCCCTTGCGTACGACCTCAAGATGCACAAGGAGATGGGCTTCAACTCGGTCCGCAAGCACATCAAGGTGGAGCCCGACCGCTGGTTCTACTGGGCGGACAAGCTGGGTCTCATGGTCTGGCAGGACATGCCCTCGATGCGGTCCGACCGCAACCCGAGCACGGCGGCCCGCGCCCAGTACGAGCACGAGATGAAGCAGATGATCGACGAGCACGCGAACCACCCGTCGATCGTCATGTGGGTCACCTTCAACGAGGGCTGGGGCCAGTACGACCAGGGCCGCATCGCCACCCAGGCCAAGGCCTGGGACCCGACCCGCCTGGTCAACGGCATGTCGGGTCTCAACCTGGGGGCCGACGGCGGCACCGGCGACATCATGGACGAGCACGGCTATCCGAGCCCGGCCCTGCCGCCCAAGCCCGACGGCGAACGGGCGCTGATCAACGGCGAGTACGGCGGTCTCGGACTCGCGGTACCGGGCCACGCCTGGTCGGTCCAGCAGAGCTACGTCGACGTGGACCCGGCGACGTACACGGACGACTACCTCACCAAGCTCGACGAGGTGCACGCGCTCGCCTGCAAGGGCGGGAACGGCGCCGTCTACACCCAGATCTCGGATGTGGAGGGCGAGTTGAACGGTCTGCTGACCTACGACCGCAGGGTCGTCAAGCCCGACGTGAAGCGGCTCAAGGCGGCACACGAAGCCTTGATCGGCGACGCGTCACGGCCTGATCCCGCGGGGTGCTCGGGTTCCTGACCGAAGCGCTTAACCCGTGGACGCGGCCCCTCCCACTTGGCACGATCAGCTCGTGATCATCGAGAGCGAGTGGGCAGGGGCCGCGGCCCGCAACAACGCCGAATGGTGCGACGCGGTCTGCCGCGCGCACGGACTGCCGGGGGAGTTCAGGGACGGTGCTTGGAGCAGCGCGCGCCGGACGCCGCCGCTGTATCCGGACGCCGTCTCGCTCACCCCCGGCATCTCGGCGACCGACCTGGCGGACCGGATCGACACGGCGACACCGGGCTGCTCCGTCAAGGACAGCTTCGCGTGCCTCGACCTGGAACCGATGGGCTTCGAGGTGCTCTTCGAGGCGCAGTGGATCCACCGGCCCGCGGGCGCGGCTCCCGTGGGGCATCCCGGTGTCAGCTGGGAGCCGCTCAAGAGCGCCGATGCGCTGCCCGCGTGGGAGAGCGCCTGGAACGACGGCGAGGGGGGCCTGGGCTTGTTCCGGCCCGAGCTGCTGGCCGGCGACACGACGTTCCTGGCCGGGACCTCCATGGACGGCCTGATCGTCGCGGGTGCCGTAGCGAGCCGCAGCGATTTTGTGGTCGGCGTCTCCAACCTGTTCGCGATGGGCGACGCGATGGGCGGGGAGGCCGCGGCCTGGGCCGGGTGTCTGACGGAGGTCGATCGGCTCTGGCCCGGCCTGCCCGTCGTCGGATACGAGAGCGGCGCGAGCCTGGACATCGCCGTCGGCCAGGGATTCACCCCGGTCGGGCCGCTGCGGATCTGGGTGCACACCGACTGAGGTCCACAACCCGCCTTCTCCTTCCTCTCCCACCCCTTGACGCACACCACACGGCCCCCGAAGAATGATCGCGTTCCGCGCTTTGACAACGTTGTCCAAGGAGGCGTTCCCACCCATGAGATGGACCCAACGGCTACGCGGTACGGGAGTGGCGGTGGCCGCGGCCGCGCTCCTGGGGGGCGCCCTCGCCATACCGGCGGCGCAGGCGGCCCCAGCAGGGGACGAGCAACTCACCGACCTGGTCAACCCGTTCATCGGCACCGAGAACGAGGGCAACACCTACCCCGGCGCGGCCGTGCCCTTCGGCATGGTCCAGTTCTCGCCCGACACCGGGCACAACACCGGATACGACCACTCCGACACCCACATCCGCGGCTTCTCGACCGTCCATCTCTCGGGCGTGGGCTGCGGGTTGGGCGGCGATCTGCCGGTGCTTCCCACCACGGGCGACGTCAAGGAGACCGACTACGCCAAGTACGCGGCGGAGTTCAGCCACGACGACGAGAAGGCGAGCCCCGGCGCCTACCAGGTGGGCCTCAAGTCCGGCATCGACGCCGAGCTGACCGCCACCGAGCGCACCGGCGTGCAGCGCTACACCTTCCCCGCGACGGACAAGGCCAACGTCCTGCTCAACGCGGGCCAGTCGCTGCACAAAACGGGCAAGACCGAGGTCGAGATCCTCGACAGCCGTACGGTCCGCACGGCGATCACCGGCAGTGGCTTCTGCCAGGACACCAAGCCGTACACGGTCTACACGATCACCCGTTTCGACCGCCCCTTCACGACGTCGGGCACCTGGAAGGGCGACACCGTCACCGCGGGCTCCAAGAAGTCCTCGGCGGGCGATGAGCGCAACGGCGCGTACGTCCGGTTCGACACTTCCAAGGACCGCACCGTCGAGGCGACCACCGCTCTCTCGTACGTCGATGCCAAGGGCGCCGCACTCAACCTCCGTGCGGAAGGCGGGCGTTCGTACGACCGTGTCGCGAAGGCGGCCGAAGCCGCGTGGGAGGACCGGCTCGACGACGTGAAGGCGCAGGGCGGCAGCGAGACCGTGCGACGCACCTTCTACTCGTCCCTCTACCGTTCGTTCCTCGCGCCGAACATCGGCAGCGACGTCGACGGCCGGTACACGGGCTGGGACCAGAAGATCCACAAGGCCAAGGGCTTTACCTACTACCAGAACTGGTCCCTGTGGGACACCTACCGCACCCAGGCGCAGCTCCTGTCCCTGCTCGCACCGCACGAGTCCCGCGACATGGCCCTCTCCGTCCTGAAGATCGACGAGGAGAGCGGCTGGCTGCCCAAGTGGGGCTACGGCACGGTCGAGACGAACATCATGACCGGTGACCCGGTCACGCCGTTCCTCACCAACGCCTACCAGCAGGGTCTGCTGAAGGGGCACGAGGAAGAGGCGTACCGCGCGCTGAAGAAGAACGCGGACGGCGTGCCGCCCGCCGAGTCGGCGCCCGTGGGCCGTGAGGCCAACAAGGAGTACCTGAGCGAAGGGTTCGCGCCGTACATCAAGGGCCGCCCGCACGCCAAGCCCGGCGACTCCGACTATGACCACGGTGCTTCCGCCACGCTCGAGTACGCCCTCTCGGACGCGATGCTCGGCGAGATGGCCGGCGACCTGGGGCACGAGGCCGATGCCGCGCGGTACGCGGACCGTGCGCAGAACTACCGGAAGATCTTCGACAGTTCGACCGGATTCTTCCGCGCCCGGGACGCGGAGGGCGCCTTCACCGGACCCGCCGACCCGGCCAAGAGCGAGGGCTTCCACGAGGGCACGTCCTGGCAGTACCAGTGGCTCGTCCCGCAGGACCTGCCCGGCATGGTCGACCTCATCGGCGGCAAGCAGGCCACCAACGACCGTCTCGACTCCTTCTTCGCCTACGAGCAGCTCCTGAAGGACCCGGCGAAGACCGCGCGCGAGGTGTGGGTCAACGGCCCTTACGACTACTACAACGCGGACAAGTACAACCCGCAGAACGAGCCCGACCTCATCGCCCCGTACACCTACCTGTCGACGGGCCAGCCGTGGAAGACCACCGACGTGGTGCACGCCGCGCTCACCCTCTTCACGGACACCCCGACCGGCATGACCGGAAACGACGACCTCGGCACCATGTCCGCCTGGAACGTCCTTTCCTCGATCGGCGTCTTCCCGGTCCAGCCCGGCACGGACACCTGGGGCCTGTCGACGCCGATCTTCGAGCGCGTCGACATCGAGCTCGACCGCCGCTACTACCCGAAGGGGCGCCTCACGGTGAAGGCGCCGGGCACGTCGGACACCCACCGGTACATCCAGTCGGCGAGCACGGACGGCGCCGGCTACGGCAAGACGTACCTGACGACCGACGACATCCGTGACACCCGCGAACTCTCCTTCACGGTGGGCGACAAGCCCTCGGAGTGGGGTACGTCGGAGCAGGCGGCACCTCCGGCACTGAAGTGACGTACGCCCGATGCTGGTGAAGTGACGTAAGACATACGCCACGTGAGCACCACGAGGCCCGCCCCTCTCAGAGGGGCGGGCCTTAATCTGTTGTTAACTGTGCGTAGCTTGATCGTACTTGACCGTAGTCACAGGGCGGCGATTGACTGCTCGTTCACGCCCCCCGCACCGCCCCCGACGCGAGAGCAGACCGTGACACCTACGCGCTCAGACCAGCTCGCACCTCTCGACCTCGCCTTCTGGAACATCGAGTCCGCCGAACACCCCATGCACCTGGGGGCCCTTGGCGTCTTCGACGCCGAATCGCCGGGCGCGGCCGAGCGCGCCGCCCGGCTCCTGGCCGAACGCGCGGCCGACGTGCCGGGACTGCGGCTGCGGATACGTTCGGTCTGGCTGCCGGTCGGCGGGGCCGTCCGCGCGCCCGCGCCCGCCTTCGATGCGCTGGACCACGTCCGCCTCGCCGAGCCCGTGCGGGACTTCCACGCGGCGGCGGGCGCGCTCATGCAGTGCCCGCTGGAGCGGGAGAGGCCGCCGTGGGAGGCGCATGTCCTTCCGGGGGACGACGGCACCTCGTTCGCCGTGCTGTTCAAGTTCCACCACGCCCTCGCGGACGGGCTGCGCGCCCTGATGCTCGCCGCGGCGGTCATGGACCCCGTGGACCTGCCCGTCACGCGTCCGGCGCCCGTGGAGCCCGAAGCTTCCCGGTGGTCCTGGCTCCCCGACCCGCGCAAGCTGACCGGCCTGGTCCGCGACACCGTCGGCGACGTGGGGCAGGCCCTGGACATCGGCTCCTCCGTCGCCCGCGCGACCGTGGGCGTACGGTCGTCGGCCGCCCTCACGTCGGACGCCACCGGCACGCGGCGCACCGCGGGGGTGCTGCTCGACCTGGACGACGTGCACCGCGTGCGCAAGACCGTGGGCGGCACCGTGAACGACGTACTCATCGCCGTGGTCGCCGGCGCCCTGCGCCGCTGGCTCGACGAGCGGGGCGACGGCAGCGAGGGGGTGGAGCCGCGCGCCCTGGTCCCTGTCTCCCGGCGCAGGCCGCGCGGCGCGCAGCCGCCGGGCAACCGGCTCTCCGGCTATCTGGTCCGGCTGCCGGTCGGCGACCCGGACCCGATCGCGCGGCTGCGGACGGTGCGGGCCGCCATGGACCGCAACAAGGACGCGGGGCCGAACCGCGGCGCGGGCGCGGTCGCCCTGCTCGCCGATCATGTGCCGCCGCTCGGCCACCGCATCGGCGGCCCCGTCGTCGCGCAGGCCGCCCGGCTGCTCTTCGACATCCTCGTCACCAGCGTCCCGCTGCCCAGCCTCGGCCTGAGACTCGGCGGCTGCCCGCTCGCCGCCGTCTACCCCTTCGCGCCGCTCGCCCAGGGGCAGGCGCTTGCCGTGGCGGTGTCGACGTACCGGGACCGGGTGCACTTCGGTCTGGTCGCGGACGCGGCCGCCGTGCCCGACCTGGATGTCCTCGCCCGGAGCATGCGGGAGGAGCTCGCGGGGCTCGTCGAAGCGTGCGTGAACCGTCCGCGTTTGGTAGAGGGGCCTGTCGCTACGTAAAGTTCTCTTCTTTGGAGCTTCCGCGGTCACCCAGACGAGCCGCGGCATGAGTGACGCGAGGACAGCGGCGATGACGGTGACAGAGGACGGCCTGGGGGCTGCCGGTTCGGCCGAAGAGGCCGTCGATTTCGGCCCCGGCATCGACCCCGACCGTCTCGCCACCTGCCTCAGCGTGCTCGACGAGCTGGACAAGCTGGACGTCGACCACCCCGACGCGATCGCGGTGCGCCGCGCCACGGCCGGGATCTACCGGACCGTGAAGCAGCGCCGCCGTCAGGAGCGCCGCGCCGCCAAGACCGCGCACGACAAGGCTGTGACGGAAGCCACGGCGACCGGCTCCGCCGAGCGGATCGACGACGAGACCGAGGGTCTGCTGCCCTCCTCGCAGACCGAGGAGGGCCGGATCGCGGGGATACTCCAGCGCCCGCGCTCCTGCTACACCTGCAAGAGCCGGTACGTGGAAGTCGACTACTTCTACCACCAGCTCTGTCCGGACTGCGCCCACCTGAACCGGTCCAAGCGCGACGCCCGCACCGACCTCACCGGCAAGCGCGCGCTGCTCACCGGCGGCCGCGCCAAGATCGGCATGTACATCGCGCTGCGCCTCCTGCGGGACGGCGCCCACACCACCATCACGACGCGCTTCCCCAAGGACGCCATCCGCCGGTTCAAGGCGATGGACGACTCCGCCGAGTGGCTGCACCGCCTGGAGGTCGTCGGCATCGACCTGCGCGACCCGGCCCAGTCCGTCGCGCTCGCCGAGCGGACCGCCGCCGCGGGACCGCTCGACATCCTGATCAACAACGCCACGCAGACCGTGCGCCGCCTGCCCTCCGCGTACGCCGCCCTGGTCGACGGCGAGGGCGCGCCGCTGCCCGCCGGGGAGCTGCCCGCGCACTCCGTCATCGGCGCCTTCAATTCCGGAGCGGTGGACGGCCTGGCCGCGCTGCCCGTCGGCACCAGCGGCCTGGACGCGCAGCAGGTCGCCGACCTGGCCCTCGTCGCGGGCAACGCCAGCGTCGCCCGGCACCTGGACGGCACCGCGATCGACGCGGGAGGCCTGGTCCCGGACGTCGTCGACAGCAACACCTGGGTGCAGACCATCGAGCAGATCTCCCCGGTGGAGCTCCTCGAGACCCAGCTGTGCAACTACACCTCGCCGTTCATCCTGATCAGCGCGCTGCGTCCGGCGATGGCCGACGCCGCGAGGAAGGCGTCGAGCGGCCGCTCCTACGTCGTGAACGTCTCGGCGATGGAGGGCGTCTTCGGCCGCGGTTACAAGGGTGCGGGGCACCCGAACACGAACGCAGCGAAGGCCGCGATGAACATGGTGACGCGGACCAGCGCCCAGGAGATGTTCCAGACCGACGGCATCCTCATGACCTCGATCGACACCGGCTGGATCACCGACGAGCGCCCGCACTACGACAAGCTGCGCCTGGCCGACGAGGGCTTCCACGCCCCGCTCGACCTGATCGACGGCGCGGCACGGGTGTACGACCCGGTCGTGCGGGGCGAGGCGGGCGAGGACCTGTTCGGCGTCTTCCTGAAGGACTACGCGCCCGGTAAGTGGTAGCCGCACGCGGGCGGCGTCACGCCTGGTCCGCGGCCCCGCCCGCCGTCGCGGCCCGCAGCCGCTCGTGCACGGCGTACGGGGAGGTTCCGCCGGCGGCTGCCCGCACTCTCGTACCGCCGTCCACCAGGAGGTCGGCGCCCGTCACCCATTCGGCGGCATCCGAGACCAGCCATGCCACGGCACGCGCGACGTCCTCCGGCTCACCGATGCGACCGAGCGGCAGGTTCGCGGCGAGCTGCTCCTCGGCGCCGTCCCACACGAAGCGGGCCATCTCGGTGCGGACGAGGCCGGGGGACACGGAGTTGACGCGCACCAAGGGCGCCAGTTCGCCCGCGAGTTGGGCGGTCAGGTGCAGGAGCGCCGCCTTGCTGGTTCCGTACGCGCCCACGTTCGGCCCCACATGGGGCGCGCCCTCGGTGCAGATGTTCACCACCGCGCCGCCGTGCTCGCCCATCCAGGCCCGCCAGGCGAGCTGCGTCAGGCGCAGCGCCGCCTCGACGTTCACGGTGAAGGCGGCGCGCCACCGGGTGAGGTCGACGTCCATCAGCGCGCCGTAAGGGGCGTTCGTCGCGGCGTTGTTCACCAGCACGTCGAGCCGCCCGAACTCGCGGACCGCTAGAGCCACGCTCGCCTCCGCCCGGCCGGAATCGGCCACGCCGCCCGTGCAGCCGACGGCCTCCGCGCCGTCCGCGCGCAGGCCGGCCACCGCCGCGTCCAGGGCGTCCGGGTCGCGAGCGGTGAGGACGAGGCGGTGGCCGGACTCGGCGAGGGCCCGCGCGGTGGCGAGCCCGATCCCTCGCGAGGCTCCGGTCACCAGAGCCACCGCGCCCTCCCGTGCCTGCGCAGAAGTCATCCCCGTACGGTCCCATGGAGGTCGGGAAAGGCCCATGGGGTCGACCCGTTGGGGAATTCCCGGCCCCTCGGCCACCCGCACACCGTAACGAACTGGCCGAAATCCACTCCTTCGGCGGACCCCATAGAGCGCGAGCGCGCTCATTTGGTTAATGTGATGCGAACGGACGGCTCTCAGGGGATCCACAAGCGCCCCTCTGCCGCCCTGGGACAGGCTCGTAACCCTGGCCGCGATCCCGCCCGAACGACGGCGCCACCGCGACCGAACAGCTCTTGTCCTTCCGTTACGCGACACAAAGGAGTGCGCGGTGACACCAGATCTGACGAAGCAGGAAAAACGACCGGCGGAACGTGGCGGGGAGCGGGCCGGCAGGCCACGCAAGCTCACCAACCTGGACTCGTGGGCCAAAGCGGCCCCGATCCGCCTCGCCGGCTACGAGGACGACCTCGCGGAGCCGCACATCCTCCCCGGTATCGACTGATCCGTCCCCTTCGCCGCGCGCCCCCGCCGATCCCGGCCGGGGGCGCGCGGCGTGTGCGTTCCGGACGGGTGGGGCCGGTCGCGCATGGCTCGGCGGTTGCGGGTTACTCCGGGGAGCATGAAAGGGACACCGAACGCAGAGCGCAGCGTGGACCGCGCGCCGGATGAACTGACGCAGCTGTCGAAGCGGTCCTGGCGGGCGGTGCTCACCGGCGTGGTCCGTGAGTTCAAGGACGACGAGCTGGCGGACCGGGCCGCGGCGCTGACCTACTACGGGGTGCTCTCGCTCTTCCCGACGCTCCTCGTGCTGGTCTCCCTCCTCGGCCTCGTCGGGAAGTCGGCCATCGACTGGCTCCTGAAGAACCTCGAGCAGCTCGCGCCAGGTCCGGCGCGGGACATCATCAGCGACGCCGTGCGGCAGCTGGAGGGGCAGGGCGGCGTCGGCTCGCTCATGGCGGTGGTCGGCATCGTCCTCGCGGTGTGGGCGTCGTCCGGGTACGTGGGGGCCTTCATCCGCACCGCCAACGCCGTCTACGACATGCCCGAGGGGCGGCCGGTGTGGAAGGTGCTGCCGGTCCGGGTGGGAGTGACGGTGGTCCTGCTGATTCTGGCGGTCGCCAGCGCGCTCATCGTGGTGTTCACGGGAGGCCTCGCCCACACCGTGGGCTCCGCTCTGGGCGTCGGCGACGCGGCGCTGACGGCGTGGTCCATCGCGAAGTGGCCGGTCCTCGTCGTCCTGGTGACCTTCATGATCGCGCTGCTGTACTGGGCGACGCCGAACGTGAAGGCGAAGGGCTTCAGGTGGATCACCGGCGGCAGTGTGCTCGCCCTGGTGATCTGGTTGACCGCATCGGCCGGATTCGCCTTCTACGTGAGCAACTTCGGCTCCTACAACAAGACTTACGGCGCCCTGGCCGGAGTGATCATTTTCCTGGTGTGGTTGTGGATCAGCAACATCGCGATCCTGCTCGGCCTGCAGTTCGACGCGGAGCTGTCGCGGCAGCGTGCCATCGCCGGCGGACTTCCCGCCGAGGAAGAGCCCTATGTGCCGCCCCGTGACACCAGCGCGTGGGACGAGCAGGACCGGCGGCGCATGGAGGAGTGACGCCGCCCGAAGCGATCCCGGCCCTCGATCATGTGCCGATCCCGGAGTTCGGGGTACTCGGCCGCGGAACAGACAGGAGGTTGATGACGATGGCCCAGACAGGTCCGCACACCACCGGCCGTGCCGACAGCGGACGGACCGCTGCCGTCAATGAGCCGGTGGGCGATCTCGTGCAGCGCGCGTCGCAGCAACTGACCGAGCTGGTGCGCGGCGAGATGCGTCTGGCGCAGGCGGAGATGAAGGAGAAGACCAGGCGCTACGGCAAGGGCAGCGGGTTGTTCGGCGGAGCCGGTCTCGTCGGCTTCCTCACCCTGCAGGCCCTCGTCGCCACCGCGATCGCGGCGCTCGCCGTGCCGCTTCCGGTGTGGGCGGCGGGGCTCATCGTCACCGCCGTTCTCGGTCTGATCGCCGCAGTGCTCGCGCTGACCGGCAAGAAGGAAGTCGGCCGGGCCGCCCCGCCGATCCCCGAGCAGGCCATCGGCGGAGTGAAGGCCGATGTCGCAGAGATCAAGGAGAGTGCACAGCGATGAACCAGCCCCACGACAAGCACACCGCGGGATCCCGGGAACTGCGTGCCAAGGTCGAGCGGACCCGCCACGACCTGGGAGAGACGGTCGAGGCGCTGGCGGCCAAGGCGGACGTCAAGGCCCGCGCCCAGGACAAGGCGGTCGCGATCAAGGGCCAGACGGCCACGAAGGCGGCGGAGCTGGGCGAGCAGGCGAAGGTGAAGGCCACCGAGGCGGCCCATGTGCTGCAGGACAAGGTGCCCGACCAGGTCAAGGACAAGGCGGCCACCGCCACGGGGCAGGTGAAGGCCGTGGCCGGACAGGCCACGGAGGTGTGGCAGGACAAGGCGCCGGAGCAGGTCCGCAAGAACCGCACCGCGTTCCTCGCGGCCAGTGGCGCCACGCTGTTGGTCACGTACGCCTTGGTGCGGCGCAGGCGGAGGCAGGGGGGCGCGGTGTGAAGGCGTCGAAGATCGCGTACAAGCCGGTCGGCATGGCGCTCGGCGCGCTCGCCGGTGTGGCCGCGGGCGGCCTGTTCAAACAGGCGTGGAAGGTGGTCTCCCGCGACGATGACGCGCCCGACGCCACCGATGAGGACCGCGGCTGGGGCGAGATCCTGCTGGCGGCCACGTTGCAGGGCGCGATCTTCGCCGTGGTGAAGGCGGCCGTCGACCGGGGCGGCGCCGTCGCCGCACGTCGGCTGACGGGTACGTGGCCCGGCTGACGGGTGCGTGGCCCCGGCTGACGGGTGCGTCATGGCCTCAGCTGGCGGATGGTCCGCATTCATCCGATGGGTCGCGGTAGGGCGGCGTAAATGTCCAAGTGCCAGCCGCGAGCAATACATTGACACTCCCACGGGGCGCTTGAATCATCGGATGTCATGACTGACATGCGCATGATTCTCGCGCCCCGTGCGCGGCTACGCCGGCTCAGAGGCGTGGCAGTGGCCCTGCTGCTGCTCGCGGCGCCCGTCCCGGCCGCCCAGGCCGCCGGGACGTCGCAGCCCGCCGCGGAGGCGCCCCGCACCGTCCCCGCCCTCGCCGACTGGACGCCGGGGAAGGGGAATTACACCTACGGGCCCGGCGCCCGGATCGTCGCGCACGGGCAGGCGGCGCGCGAAGTCGCCCGCACGCTCGCCGACGATCTGCGCGCCGCGGGCGAGGGGCGGGTGCCGGTCACCGGCGGCCCCGCGCGCGACGGTGACATCGTGATCGACGTCGCCCCCGCGCGTGAACCGCTCGGCGCCGAAGGGTACGAACTCCGGGCGGGCGAACGTCTGGAGATCACCGGCGCGACCGACACCGGAGCCTTCTACGGCACCCGCACCCTTCTGCAACTCCTCGCCCAGAGCGACCGCGTACCGGCGGGCCGCACCGTCGACGTGCCCCAGTACAAGGAGCGCGGGGTGGGCGTCTGCGCCTGCTACATCCATGTCTCGACGCCCTGGCTGGAGAACCTCGTACGCGACATGGCGTACAACAAGCAGAACCAGCTGCTCCTCGAACTCAAGGTGAAGAGCGAGAAGCACCCCGAGGCCAACAGCTGGGGCTACTACACCAAGAGCGAGATACGGCGCCTCGTCGCCCTCGGCGAGAAGTACCACGTCACGATCGTTCCGGAGATCAACTCACCGGGCCACATGGACCCTTGGCTGGAGAAGCGCACCGACCTCCAGCTCACCGACTCCGACGGCAAGCCGCAGCCGTCGCGCCTGGACATCACCAAGGACGAGGCCTTCTCGTACTACACGAGTCTCATCGACGAGTACGCCGAGGTGTTCCCCGCGAAGTCCTGGCACATGGGGGCCGACGAGTACATGCTCGGCTCCGACTTCGCCAAGTACCCCCACATCCTCGAATACGCGAAGAAGAAGTACGGCGAGAAGGCGACCCCGCAGGACGCCTTCATCGACTTCGTGAACCGGGTGCACGCGTACGTGGAGGGCAAGGGCAAGCAACTCCGCATCTGGAACGACGGCCTGACCGGCGCGAACACGGTGCCCGTCGCGGCGGGGACGAGCGTGGAGCACTGGCTCGACGTGAAGACGAAGCCGAGCGAACTCATCGCCCGGGGCTACCCGTTGCAGAACGCCGCCTACGCCCTCTACCTCGTACGCGGCGGCTTCCACACCGACACCAAGGCGCTGTACGACAAGGCCTGGGACCCGCGCAGCTTCGAGGGCGAGAAGCTCGCGTCGCGCGACGGCATCACCGGGGCGAAGATCAGCCTGTGGCCGGACAACGGCCGGGGCGAGACCGAGAACGAGGTCGCGGCCTCCATGGCGATGCCGCTCAGCCATATCGCCCAGGTGACGTGGGGCTCCGCGCACCCGGACCCGACGTACGCCGACTTCACGGCACGCGCCAGGTCCGTCGGACACGCGCCCGGCCGGCGTGACCTGACGAAGACGCCGGTCGCGGACGGAACGTACACGCTGCGGGACACCAAGGGGCGCGCGGAGCCCGCCGCCTACGCGATCAAGCGCACCGCCGACGGCTACCTCACCCTGAAGTCCGCGGCCGACGGCACCTGCCTGGAGACCCGCAGCGGGAAGATCACGCTCAACGTGCCGCTGGAGCCGGGCAGTTCGGTCACGCACGAGACGTGCGACGCGGCCAACACCTTGCAGCGGTGGCAGCTGGCGAAGGCGGCCGACGGCAAGGGGAAGGGGTACCGGCTGACGAACGCGATCACGCAGATGTCCGTGTACGTCACCGAGGACGGGCGGCTCCAGCAGTACCCGGCGGACCAAAAGGCACCGGCTGTCTGGACCTTGACCACAGGCTGACCCTCATCGCCCGAGGTTCGACTTCTTCTTCGACTTGGCCCGAGATTCGACAGGGAGACCCGCACGCCCATGACTCTCAGCAGACGTCTCTTCGTGACCGCCGCAGTCACCACCGCGGTAGCCGCTTCGAGCAGTTCCCTTGCCCTCGCGGCACCCGGCACCGCGGGCAGGTCCGCCGCCGCCCCGGAACCGCCCTACCGCATCCCGATCACCCCCGACGACTCCCCGGACGAGGTAGTCGCCAAGGCATCCCAAGTCCGCCCGACGGAACGGCAGATCGCCTGGCAACGCCTTGAGCAGACCGCTTTCCTGCACTTCGGGGTCAACACCTTCACCGGCCTCGAATGGGGCACGGGCGACGAGGACCCCGACGTCTTCCAGCCGTCCGGCCTCGACACCGACCAGTGGGCGCGGGCGCTGCGCGACGGCGGGTTCAAGCTCGCCATCCTCACCGTCAAGCACCATGACGGCTTCGTGCTCTACCCCTCGCGCTACACCAAGCACAGTGTGGTGAGCAGCAGTTGGCAGTCGGGCAACGGTGACGTCCTGCGCTCCTTCGCCGACTCGCTGCGCGCGTACGGCATCAAGGTGGGCGTCTACATCTCGCCCGCCGACGAGAACCAGTACCTGCACGGCGTCTACGCCAACGGCAGCGCGCGCTCGAAGCGCACGATCCCCACGCCGGTGGAGGGCGACGACCGGGCGGGCGATGCCGCCGTGCGGTCGTTCACGCTCGACGCGACCGACTACGGCGCGCACATGCTCAACCAGCTGTACGAGGTGCTCACCGAGTACGGGCCCATCGACGAGGTGTGGTTCGACGGGGCGCAGGGACGCATCCCGCCGGAGAAGGTCGAGACGTACGACTGGGACAGCTGGTACGCGGTCATCCGCGCCCTGGCGCCGGACGCGACGGTCGCCGTGCGCGGCCCTGACGTGCGATGGGTGGGCAACGAGGGCGGACTCGCGCGCGAGAACGAGTGGAGCGTCGTCCCCGTCAAGGACTCGGGCAACGGGAGCATCGACTACGCCCTGAAGTACGACGCGCCCGACCAGGGAAGCCGGTCAGCCCTTGCCGAGGCGAGGGCGGTCGCCCAGTACGTGCAGTGGTGGCCGGCGGAGTGCGACGTCTCGATCAGGCCCGGATGGTTCTTCCACGAGAACGAACAGCCCAAGTCCGTCGAGCAGTTGACCGACATCTGGTTCCGCTCGGTGGGCCGTAACTCCGTGCTGCTCCTGAACATCCCGCCGGACAAGCGGGGTCTGCTCCCGGAGGCGGACGTGGCACGGCTGCGGGAGTTCCACGAGCGGATCGGCCGCGAACTGCCGGAGGACTTCGCGCGCGGTGCGCGGGCCCGCGGCGACGGGCGCCGTCCTTCGCACGCGGTCGACGGCGACCCGGACACGGCGTGGTCGTGCCCGGCGCCCTCGCGGGGGACACTCACGGTCGACCTGGGCAAGGCGCGCGAGGTCGACCGGATCCGGCTGGGGGAGGAGATAAGGCGGGGCCAGCATCTGGAGCACGCGGTGATCGAGGCGCGGGACTCCGGCGGTTCCGACTGGTCTCTCGTGACAGAGGTGGCCACGGTCGGGGCGAGCCGGGTCCTGACGCTGCCCGCGCCGGTGCGGGCCCGGGAGTGGCGGCTTCGGGTGACGGGGTCGCGCGGGGCGGTGCGGCTCGCGGAGTTCGGCCTGTACCGGTCGCGGGTGTAGGGGGCCTACCGGGAGCCGCGCTCGCGGCTCCCGGAGCTCCGAAGTCCGGAGATGCGGCGCGGTGTTACGGTCTCGCCCATGTCCAAGAGCGAGATCGACGCCGTGACCGCCGACTTCTTCGGCGCCTTCGACAACGTGGGCGGCAAGACCGCTGACGTGGCCCGCATCCGACGCCTGATGCTCCCGGGCGGCGTGATCGTCGTAACGGGGCCGGAGTTCACGGTCTACACGGTGGAAGAGTTCATAGAACCCCGCCAACGGCTGCTGGGCGAGGGCCGGTTGGTGGAGTTCTCCGAGTGGGAGACCTCCGAACGGACGGAGATCGAGGGCGGCATCGCCTCCCGCTTCGGCACGTACAGCAAGTCCGGAATTCTGGACGGCGCCCCGTTCGAGGGAGGCGGCACGAAGACGATCCAGTTCGTCCGGACCCCGGAGGGGTGGAGGATCGCGGCGTTCTCCTGGCACGACAAGCCCTGACCGCCGGGACATGCCGACGGCCCGCCTTGCGGACCGCGTTCATGGCCACACGACCTCGCCGTCCCGTACCACCAAGGGGCAGGTCCATCGCCATCGAGAGCTCATATATGCCCGCCATGCCGAAACCGTACCGGCGGGGTACGACAGACCTGCGTCACGGCGGAGGGGCGGCTCACCCCTCGCCCGCCCGCCCCGTGCTCTCCCGTTCGATGAGCGTCGGCAGTGGCACCTGGACCGTGGACGCGGGGCCGTCGTCCAGGAGTGACAGGAGTTCGCGGGCCGCTGTTCGGCCGAAGGATGTCGTGTCGCGGGACAGCGCCGTCAGCCAAGGGTGCACCATGCGGCACAGCGCCGAGTCCTCCCAGGCGATCACCGAGACGTCTCCCGGCACGGCGAAGCCGAGCGACGCCGCCGCGGCGATTCCGGCGACGGCCATCACGTCGTTGTCGTACACGAGAGCCGTCGGGGGTGACACTGCGGAGAGGACGCGGCGGGTCACCGCGGCGCCCTCCGCGTCCGAGTAGTCCGTGGTCACCGAGCGGACCTCGGACAGGTCGCGCCGCTGGGCCTCGGCCCGCAGCGTACGGATCCGCCGCTCCGTGTGGGCCAGGCCGGGCAGGCCCGCGATGTGCACGATGCGCCGGTGGCCCAGAGCGTGCAAGTGGTCCACGACCGAAGCCATCGCGCCCGCGTCGTCCGCCCAGACCGTGGAGAGGTTCGGGTGGTGCGCCTCCGGGTCCGGCACGCCGCCCGTCACCACCGCGGGCAGGCCCAGCTCGTCGAGGAGCGCGGGACGGGGGTCGTCCGTGCGCGGGTCCACGACCAGGACGCCGTCCACCCGGTGCTCGGCCCACCACCGCTGGTAGACCGCGCACTCGGCGGCCACGTCCTCCACCACCTGGAAGAGCAGGCCCAGTTGACGTTCCGCCAGGACCTCCTGGATGCCCGAGATCAGCTGCAGGAAGAACGAGTCCACGCCCAGCGTCCCCGCGGGCCGGGCAAGCACCAGGCCCACCGTCGCCGCGCCCTCACCGGACAGTGCGCGCGCCGCCGTGCTCGGGTGCCAGCCGAGCTGCTCGGCGACCCTGCGGACCCGGTCGCGGGTGAGTTCGGAGACTCCGGGCCGGTCGTTGAGCGCGAAGGACACGGCGCTCTCGGAGACTCCGGCGCGGCGCGCGATGTCCTTCATGGTCGGCCGGCGTGCCGGGGACCGCTTGCCTTGCACCCGTGTAGCCCCTTTCCTGTTGAGCGCAGACTAATGCGCTTGAGCCAGCACACTCTAAAGCGCTTTAGTCGATCCCTGCAAGAAGTTCAACACACCTCGTTGACCTGCGTAGTTTCCGTACCCGGCAAGGATCGGTCAACGAATCCATTGACTTTTTACCGGAGTTCCATGCAGGGTCTGCCTCACGCTGGGCCGAGCAAAGGAGCCGTTTCACCGTGCGCATCTCCCATCACTCCCGCATCCCCCGAAGGTCAGCCGTCGCTGCCGCCGCCCTCGCCGTGCTTCTGCCGCTGAGCGCCTGCGGCGACGGAGGTGACGGCGGCGGTTCGACCGACGCGTCCGGCAAGATCGAGGGCGAGATCACTTTCCAGACCTGGAACCTGAAGGCCAACTTCAAGTCGTACTTCGAGGACGTCGTCGACGGCTTCGAGAAGAAGTACCCGGGCACGAAGGTCAACTGGGTCGACCAGCCCGGCGAGGGCTACGCCGACAAGATCAGCGCCGACGCCGCCGCAGGCACCCTCCCGGACGTCGTCAACGTCTCGCCCGACCTGGTGGCCCCGCTCGCCAAGGCCGGCCTCGCGCTCGACCTCGACAAGGCCGCGGGGAAGTACGAGAAGGAGTACCTGCCGGGGGCGTGGAAGAGCCACCAGATACCGGGCACGGAGGGGACGTACGCCTTCCCCTGGTACCTGAACACCGGGCCGCTCTTCTACAACAAGCGGATCTTCAAGGACGCGGGGCTCGACGCCGACAAGCCCCCGACGACGTACGGCGAACTCTTCGACGACGCACTGGAGTTGTCCAAGAAGAGCAAGGGCAAGACCGCCACGCTCGCCAACATCCCCACCATCGAGGACTTCGGGCGCTACGGCGTCCCCCTGATGGACAAGGACGGGACCAAGTTCACCTTCAACGGCCCCAAGGGCGTCGAACTCCTCACCGAGTACAAGAAGTTGTACGACGCGAAGGCTCTGGACGGGCAGGCGCTCAACGCCACGCCCGAGTCGACGGGCAAGAAGTTCCTCACCGAGGCCGTCGCCATGAACCCCGGAAGCGCCCTGGACCTCGGCAAGTTCAAGAAGGAGGCGCCGGGCCTCTACAAGAACATCGGCATCACCCCGCAGATCACCAACACCGGCAAGGACAACATGTATGTGATGGGTGTGATGGTGAACACCCGCACCAAGCAGACGCCCGCTGCCGTGGCCTTCGCCCACTACGTGACGGACGCGCAGCGGCAGATGTCCTTCGCCAAGAAGGTGGCGATCTTCCCCAGCACGCAGGGCTCGCTCGACGACCCGTACTTCACCAAGCAGGACGGCACCGACGACACGCGCGTGCGCGTCGCCGCCGCCAAGTCCATCAAGACCGCGGTCAATTACACGCCCGTGCTGTTCAGCGAGCAGATGAAGATCGAGCTGCGCAACGCCGTCGCCCGCGCGCTGCAGGGCAAGGAGAGCCCCAAGGAAGCGCTTGACAACGCTGTCAAGAACTGCGACCGGCTGCTGAAGCAGAGCTGAGAAGACGACACGGGACCACCACCATGAAAAGCTCCAGCGCCGCCACCGTTCCCCGTGCCGCCCCCGCCGAACGCGGTCCACGCAGCCGCATCAGGCGTCAACTGCCGTCCAGTCCCTGGCTGTTCGCCGCCCCTGGGCTGCTGATCGTCGGCATCTTCATCCTCTATCCGTTCGTCAGCACGCTCATCAACTCCTTCACCGACAAGCGGACCCTGATCCCGGGGGAGTACGTCGGCCTGGACAACTTCAGGGAGTTGCTGAACGACGACATGTTCTGGATCGGGCTGCGCAACTCGACGCTCTACGTCGTCGGGGTCGTCCCCGCGCTCGTCCTGCTGCCGCTGCTGCTCGCGATGCTCGTCCAGAAGCACATCCCCGGCATGACCTTCTTCCGGTCCGCCTTCTACACGCCGGTGGTCGCGTCCATCGTCGTGGTGGGCCTGATCTGGGTGTGGATGCTGGATGAACGGGGCCTGGTCAACGCGGTGCTCGAGGCGGTGGGTGTCGGCTCGGTCGGCTTCCTCAGCGACCAGTGGCTGCTCCTCCTGAGCGCCATGGCCGTCACGGTCTGGAAGGGCCTCGGCTACTACATGATCATTTACCTTGCCGCCCTCGCCAACGTGCCGCGCGAACTGCACGAGGCCGCTTCGGTCGACGGCGCGGGTGCCGTACGCCGCTTCTTCACCGTCACCGTGCCCGCCGTGCGCTCCACGATGGTCCTGGTCGCCGCGCTGTCCTCGGTCGCCGCCTTCAAGGTGTTCTCCGAGGTGTACCTGATGGCAGGACCCAACGGCGGTCCCGCCGGTGAGGACACCACCCTCGTGATGCTGGTGCAACGCGTCGGCACCGGCCTCACCGGCCGCGTCGGGTACGCGTCGGCCATCTCGGTCGTCGTCTTCATCGTCACCGTCGCGCTGATGCTGCTCGTGCTGCGCGCGGACCGGAAGGAGGACACGTGAGCATCGCGACGACGACGGACACACGCAAGAGTGAGAACGCCGAGGAGGCGGAGCGGAAGGCGAGGGGGAAGATCCTGAAGGGCGGTGGGCGCGGGCGCGGCCGGATCACCGACGAGAACGGCCGCCGGATGCCCGTGTGGGAGATCGTCCTGCGCTACGTACTCCTGCTCGCCGTACTGGCGTTGATGATCGGCCCCTTCCTGTGGCAGTTGTCCACATCCCTGAAGGGCCCGACCGAGAACATCTTCAGCTCCCCGCCCAAGTTCCTGCCGAGCAGCCCGACCCTCCACAACTACGAGCGGGTCGCCGACACCATCCCCGTCTGGGACTACGCGCTCAACTCCCTGAAGGTGGCCGCCGCCAACGTGGTGACCAACTGCGTGGGCGCCACGCTCGCCGGTTACGCCCTCGCGCGGCTGCGCTACCGGGGTCGCAGGGCGGCCACGATCGTCTTCATCCTCGCCATGCTGGTGCCCGTGGAGGGCATCATCATCGCTCAGTTCACGACCATGCGGGAGCTGGGTCTGAACAACACCCTCATCGGTGTGCTGCTGCCCGGCTGCGTGTCGGCACTCAACGTCCTGCTGATGCGCAACGCCTTCCTGAACCTGCCGTACGAGATCGAGGAAGCCGCGTACGTCGACGGTGCGAACGTCTGGCAGCGGTTCCTGCGGATCGCCCTGCCCGCGGTCAAGGGCACGCTCGCCGTGGTGGCGATCTTCGCCTTCATGGGCGCATGGGACGACTTCCTGTGGCCGCTGATCGTGCTGAGCGACCCGGACAGATTCACCCTGACCATCGGCCTGAACTATCTGCACGGCACCTTCGCCAACGACGAACGGCTCGTCGCCGCGGGCACGGTCATCGCCGTGCTTCCGCTGATCGTGCTCTTCGCCTGTCTCCAGCGGTACTTCTTCCGCGGGGTGGGCGAGGGAGCGGTGAAGGGCTGACCCGCCCACTCCGCACCTCCGTATTTCTCCGCACTTGTGCACCCCGGGCTTCGCTCCCGAGGCCCCGCACCCCCAGCACCTCCGAGAACCAGGACTCGTATGCCTCGCACGCCTGCTGCTGTGCCGCGCTTCGGCGCGAACTACACCCCCAGTCAGGGGTGGTTCCACCACTGGCTCGACTTCGACATCGACGCGGTGCGCGCCGATCTCGACGCGATCGCCGGGCTCGGCCTCGACCACATCCGGGTCTTCCCGATCTGGCCGTACTTCCAGCCCAACCGCACCCTGATCCGGCCGCGCGCCGTCGAGCAGCTGGTCGCCCTCGCGGACGCCGCGGCCGAGCGCGGGCTCGACGTCAACGTCGACGGATTGCAGGGGCACCTGTCGAGCTTCGACTTCCTGCCCGCGTGGACGCAGACGTGGCACCGGCGGAACATCTTCACCGATCCTGAGGTGGTGGAAGGGGAGGTCACGTATCTGCGTACGCTTGCCTCCGCGCTCGCCGACCGCGCGAATTTCATCGGCATGACGATCGGCAACGAGGTCAACCAGTTCTCGGCGGGACCGCACCCCGATCCCGACCGGATCACCGAGGACGAGGCGGAGGAGTGGCTGCGGCGGGTGCTCGCCGCGTGTGAGGAGGGCGCGCCCGGCAAGCTGCACCTGCACGCCGAGTACGACGCCGCCTGGTACCAGGACGACCAGCCCTTCACCCCGGCCCAGGCCGCGCGGCTCGGCGGTGCGACCGCCGTGCACTCCTGGGTGTTCAACGGCACGGCCCAGCGGCACGGGCGGGAGGGGATCGCCACCGCGCACCACGCGGCGTACATGATCGAGCTGTCCAAGGCGTGGGCGGACGATCCGCACCGCCCGGTCTGGCTCCAGGAGGTGGGCGCGCCGGCGCCGCTCATTCCCGCGGAGCACGCGGCGTCCTTCACCGAGGCGACGGTGGAGGCGGCGCTCGACTGTGGGGATGTGTGGGGGGTGACGTGGTGGTGCTCGCACGACGTGTCGCGGGGGCTGGCTGATTTCCCCGAACTTGAGTACAGCCTGGGGCTGTTGACCAACGAGGGGCGGGTCAAGCCGGGGGGCGAGGTGCTGGCGCGGCTCGCGAAGGAGTGGCGGGGGCGGGAGTACGCGCCCGCGGTGCGGGGGACTGCTGTGGTGGTCGACGACTCGACCTCGGCGCGGTCGGCGTGTGCTCCTGGGGGAGCGGTGTTCGACGCGTTCATGCGGCTCGCCGCGGACGGGGTGCGGCCCACCACGGTGTTGGCCTCCCGGGCTGGTGACGCCGCGCACTTGGCTGCGCGGGGCATTACGGAGGTCGTGCGGCCGGGGGAGGTCGGCTAGGCCCAGGATCTATCCTCCTACCCCGCCCCTTCCCGAAACTCGCTGCGCGAGGGCCTCCTCAAACGCCGGAGTGGCTGATTCTCAGCCCGTCCGGCGTTTGAGGACGAACTCGGCGGAGCCGGTGATGACGGCACGCAAGGCTCCCGGCAGAGTCCCCCCGTTCCAACCCTCGGAGAGAACATGCACGACGACCGCACCCTCATAGAAGCCCGCCTCAAGCGCGTCCTCGACGAACGCATCAGGCCCGCCGTATACCCCGCCTCTGTGCCGCTCGACGTAGCAGTGTGGAACGCGCCGGGCGAGCCGGTTCCCGTAGCCGAGGGCCTCGCCGCCACCCCCGAGCCGACGGCGGTCGGCGCCCCCTGGGGCGCCCCCTGGGCCACCAGCTGGTTCCAGGTGACCGGCACCGTGCCCACGGAATGGGCGGGGAAGACCGTCGAGGCCATCCTCGACCTCGGCTTCGACGAGAACATGCCCGGATTCCAGTGCGAGGGCCTCGTCTACCGCCCCGACGGCACCCCGGTGAAGGGCCTCAACCCCCGCAACCAGTGGGTCCGCATCGCCGCCCCTGCGACCGGCGGCGAAGACGTCCACCTGCACATCGAGGCCGCGTCCAACCCGGTCATCCTCGACTACCACCCCTTCCTGCCCACCCAACTCGGCGACAAGGAGACGGCAGGCAGCGAGCCCCAGTACAAGCTCGCCCGCATGGACCTCGCCGTCTTCGACGAGACCGTGTGGCAGCTCGTCATCGATCTGGAAGTGCTCGGCGAGCTCATGCAGGAGTTGCCGGAGGACTCCGGCCGCCGCTACGCCGTCGTACGCGCCATCGGCCGTGCCCTGGACGCCGTCGACCTCCAGGACGTGAACGGTTCGGCGCCCGCGGCCCGTGCCGAGCTCGAAGGCGTCCTCGCCACCCCCGCCGAACCCTCGGCCCACCGCATCAGCGCCGTCGGCCACGCGCACATCGACTCCGCGTGGCTGTGGCCGTTGCGCGAGACGGTGCGCAAGGTCGCCCGTACGACGTCCAACATGACCGCGCTCATCGAGGACGAGCCGGACTTCGTCTTCGCCATGTCGCAGGCGCAGCAGTGGGCGTGGGTCAAGGAGCACCGGCCCGAGGTGTGGGCGAAGGTCAAGAAGGCGGTCGCCGACGGGAGGTTCGTGCCCGCAGGCGGCATGTGGGTCGAGTCGGACACGAACATGCCGGGGTCGGAGGCGATGGCCCGTCAGTTCGTGCACGGCAAGCGGTTCTTCCTCGAAGAATTCGGTGTCGAGAACGACGAGGCCTGGCTGCCCGACACCTTCGGGTTCGCGGCCGGGCTTCCGCAGATCATCAAGGCCGCGGGGTCCAAGTGGCTGCTCACGCAGAAGATCTCGTGGTCGCAGACCAACCGTTTCCCGCACCACACCTTCAACTGGGAAGGCATCGACGGCACCCGCATCTTCACGCACTTCCCGCCCGTCGACACCTA
>NZ_JBWLKL010000040.1:0-64160 GCF_059026065.1 Streptomyces sp. A18
GCCCGCTTGGAGAACTCATCCGTGTTCACGATGATCTCCGCACCCCGCGGCACATCGGCGATGTTCGCCTTCAACGCGGCCGGGTTCATTGCGACGAGGACGTTCGGCGCGTCCCCCGGCGTCAGGATGTCGTGATCCGCGAAATGCAGCTGAAAGGAGGAGACGCCCGGCAGCGTCCCGGCAGGCGCCCGGATCTCGGCGGGGAAGTTCGGCAGTGTCGAGAGGTCGTTCCCGAAGGACGCCGTCTCTGATGTGAATCGGTCACCGGTGAGTTGCATACCGTCACCGGAGTCACCCGCGAAACGGATGATCACCCGATCCAGACGGCGTACATCCTTCTCACCAGCAGGCTTGCGCTGCTCTCCGACGACTGCCCCATCGGCCTGCTCGGCTGGGCTACTGACCTGGCTGGTCACGGAACTGGACCTCCCTCGGGCGGCTGAGCGGGAAGGGCTGGGCGACCGGCCTTCCCAAGGCCCACCCTACGTCTGTAAGGGTCGCCTTCCTGGGGTAGATCGCATGACGGACGCGCTTTTGAGACGCGACAATGCCCCGTTTTGTCGAGATGTGCCCGGCCCCCCGGCCCGTCATGGAAGACGCCCCCACTCATCCTTTGGTTCTAGGACTGTTCTCCGTACTCATGCTGTTGCCGTTGCTCTTGACCATCGCGGACAACAGATAGCTGACGCAGTGTCAGATTGCTAGGAGTTGAGATAGGTGAGAACCGCCAGTACACGCCGGTGGTCCCCGTCGCTCTGGGAGAGCCCCAGCTTCAGGAAGATGTTGCTGACGTGCTTCTCGACGGCACCGTCGCTCACCACCAGCTGCCGGGCGACCGCTGAGTTCGTGCGCCCCTCGGCCATGAGACCGAGTACCTCGCGCTCGCGCGGTGTAAGCCCCGCGAGCACGTCCTGCTTGCGGCTGCGGCCGAGCAGCTGTGCCACGACCTCCGGGTCGAGCGCGGTGCCGCCCTGCGCGACGCGCACCACCGCGTCCACGAACTCGCGCACCTCGGCGACGCGGTCCTTGAGCAGGTAGCCGACGCCACGGCTGGACCCGGCGAGCAGCTCGGTGGCGTACTGCTCCTCGACGTACTGGGAGAGGACGAGGACCCCGAGCCCGGGAAACTGGTGGCGCAGATGCACCGCGGCCCGCACCCCCTCGTCGGTGTGCGTCGGCGGCATCCGCACGTCGGCGACGACCACATCGGGCAGCTCGCCCGCCGAGGAGAGCTCACCGATCGTCTTGATCAGGGCGTCCGCGTCGCCCACTCCCGCGACGACGTCGTGTCCGCGGTCGGTCAGCAAGCGGGTCAGGCCCTCCCTGAGAAGCACTGAATCCTCGGCGATGACGACCCGCACTTTGTCCTCCACGTCCACGGCCCCCCGGCATATTTGATTCTGGTGGTCGGTTGTCCCCCGGCACCTCAGTATCGCGCGTACGAAGGGGCGTTACGGCATTCGAGGACAGACCGGTTGTCCGTGTTCGCTCCTGGCGGGGTTCGCTTCTGGCGGGCACGGCACGGCACGACCCACCCGGTCGCCCCCTGCTGGGGGCGACCGGGTGGGTGAGCGGGTGGGCGCGCGGCGAGCGCTCCGCCGCTAGGCCCGCCAGGGCAACTCGGCCGTCACGGTCGTGGGCCCGCCCACCGGCGAGTCCACGACCAAGATCCCGTCGACCGCGTCGAGCCGCTCGGCGAGCCCGGCCAGACCGGAGCCCGCGGTCACATCCGCGCCCCCCGCCCCGTTGTCGGAGACCTGCAGCATCAGCCGGTCCTCGACCTGCCAGACGTCGACCGCGCCTCGGGTCGCCCGCGCGTGCTTGCTGATGTTCTGCAGGAGCTCGGAGACCGTGAAGTACGCGATGCCCTCGATCGCGGCGGCGGGACGCGCGGGCAGGTCCACCTCGACGTTCACCGGGACCGTGCACCGGGCGGCGAGCGCGGAGAGCGCCGCGTCCAGACCGCGGTCGGTCAGGACGGCCGGGTGGATGCCGCGGGCCAGGTCGCGCAGCTCCTGGAGGGCGACCTTCACCTCGCCGTGCGCCTCGCCCACCATGCGTGCGGCGGCCTCCGGGTCGTCCGTCAGCTTCTCCTTGGCCAGACCCAGGTCCATGGCGAGCGCCACCAGGCGGGCCTGCGCTCCGTCGTGCAGGTCGCGCTCGATGCGGCGCAGGTCGGCCGCCGCCGTGTCGACGACGACTCCGCGGTCCGACTCCAGCTCGACGACGCGCGTCGCCAGGCTGGAGGGGCCGAGCAGGCCGACGACCATGACGCGGTCGACGGTGGTCAGGGCCCGGATGATCCAGGGGGCGGCGAGCGTGATCAGCAGGCCGGTGAGGGCGGTGACGCCGATCTCGAAGGGGTTGTCCAGGTAGACGCGGTGGTTGTCGTCGCCGTAGAGCTGGATGCCGCCCTGGCCGCCGTAGAGCGGGTAGAGCCACTGCCACAGGGGGTACGTGAGCATCGCCCAGCCGTACGTCCAGAAGACCACCGACACGGTGAAGGAGAAGACCGCCCACGGCATGTGGAGGACGGAGTAGAGGACGTGCCGCCAGGAGACACCGCTCTTGAGTGCGGCGCCCATCCACGCCATCGGGCCGCCGCCGTTCTTGGGCCGCAGCGGCTCGGGGTTCGCCACCTCCACGTCGAGCAGCGCCCGCGCCCGCACCCGCTCCAGCGAGCCGAAGCCGCGGCAGGCCGCGAGCCCGGCGGCGAGCACCGGGATGCCGATGAACGTGACAAGGAGGCCGACGCCCAGCGACAGCATCGTGACGGCGAACGTGAACGTGACGATGCTGATCGGCAGGCTCAGGAGCACATAGCCGAACTCCTTCCAGGCACGGGCCTCGATCGGCGCGCGCAGCCCGGCGGGGAGGCGGCGCCGCCGCTCATCGAGGTCGGATCCCCGGAACTCCGAACGGTCCATGCGTCCGTACTCCTGTCCGTACTCCGGTCCGTACTCCGTGGCCATCGGTGTCGTCCGTTTCTGCTCGGTCGTGCGCTGCCTCTTGGGTCACGCGCTGGTTCGGCGCCGTATCTCAAGAGTGCTGGCCGCAGGTGATCCGGACCATGTGGTGCGTAGGTGTCTTCGATCGGGGGTTTTCCCTACCCCCGGGCATCGCGGTCCCAGTCGTGGCCCCGGTCGCGGTCCCGGTCCCGCCACGGCAGCTCCGCCGTGATCGTCGTGGGGCCGCCCTCCGGCGACTCGATCACGAACAGGCCGTCGACCGCGCCGAGCCGGTCCGCGAGCCCCGCCATCCCCGTGCCACCTTCCAGGCTCGCGCCGCCCCGCCCGTCGTCCCCCACCTGGATGAGAAGCCGCTGGTCGGCGCGCCACACGTCCACGGAGGCCGAGCGCGCCCCGCTGTGCTTGCTGACGTTCTGCAGGAGCTCGGAGACCGTGAAGTACGCGATGCCCTCGATCGCGGCGGCCGGGCGCGTCGGCAGATCGGCCGTCACCTTCACCGGCACCGTGCAGCGCGACGCCACCGAGGAGAGCGCCGCGTCCAGGCCGCGGTCGGTCAGGACCGCGGGGTGGATGCCGCGGGCGAGATCGCGCAGTTCCTGGAGGGCGAGCTTCACCTCGCCGTGCGCCTCGTCGACCATCGCCGCCGCGGTGTCGGGGTCCTCCAGGAGCTTCTCCTTGGCCAGGCCGAGCCCCATGGCGAGCGCCACCAGGCGGGCCTGCGCGCCGTCGTGCAGGTCGCGCTCGATGCGGCGCAGGTCGGCCGCCGCCGTGTCGACGACCACACCGCGGTCCGACTCCAACTCCACGATGCGCCGCTCCAGTTCGTCGGAGGGCGAGAGCAGCCCGCGCACCATCACGCGGTCGGCGTTGGTCAGGCCGCGCACGATGTAAGGAAGCACGGGCCAGAGCACGAAGAGCCCGAGCGTGGTGACGGTGAACGTCACCACGCCCCACGGCAGCCGCATGAACGCGTACAGCATCGTGCGCCAGCCGACCGGATCCTTCAGGCTCGACCACAGCCAGCTGAAGAAGCCGTACCCCTGCTGCTTCGGCATCGGGCTCGGCTCGTCGATCCGCAGCCCGAGCAGTCCCCGCGCCCGCGCCCGCTCAGCCCTGCCGATCAGCCGGGCGCCGAGCAGCGCGGCGGCGAGCAGCGGCAGGCCGATGACCGTCACGGCGAGAGCGCCGCCGGCGGCGAGCGTCACGACGACATAGACGAAACCGGCCACTCCCAGCGGGAGGTTGGCGAGGAGGTGCGCGATCTCCTTCCAGGTCTGCCGGTCGTACGCCGCGAAGCGAGCGGGGGGCGGCGAGGACGTGGCTGACGTGGCTGAGGACATGGCGCGTGCGGTCATAAGCGCTAGGGTGCACGGCTCGCCGCGGCGATGCCATGAGGAGGACCGCCCGGACACTCGGGGGATAACCCCACCTGTGGAGGGAACGCCATGGGGGGATCAGTCCTTGCCGATGCGTGACGCTCTGCTTACCTCGCCTTTAGCAGGCCCTAGACTCCCGTGCGTACAGATCGTCGAACAGTGATGAGTGTCAGAGGCGGTCAGGGAGTGAGGGGCTGACGTGCACGTGACGAATGTCGCGGCGAGCTACTACCAGTCGTACTCCGTCGTCGGACTGCTCGCCGTCGTCGGCGTGCTGTTCGTCGCCGTCGCCTTCGGCGCGGGGCGGTTGTTGCGTCCCGTCGTGCCGACACCCGAAAAGCTCCTGACGTACGAGTGCGGCGTCGACCCGGTCGGCGAAGGCTGGGCCCACACCCAGGTCCGCTACTACGTCTACGCGTTCCTCTACGTCATCTTCGCCGTCGACTCGATCTTCCTCTTTCCATGGGCGACGGTCTTCGCCGCGCCCGGCTACGGTGCGACGACGCTGGTGGAGATGTTCATCTTCCTCGGCTTCCTGACCGTGGGCCTGCTGTACGCATACAAGAAGGGCGTCCTCACATGGACGTGACCCCGGAGCGTCCTCGCACGGACGTCACCCCGGAGCCCGTGCTCCTGCCCGAGCCGACCGTGCTCCCCACGCCCGAACCGCAGAAGCTGGGCGTGCTGTCGCGCCTGGCCCCCGAGCCGATGAAGGTGGTCCTCAACTGGGGCCGCCGGTACTCGTTGTGGGTCTTCAACTTCGGCCTCGCCTGTTGCGCGATCGAGTTCATCGCCGCCTCCATGGCCCGGCACGACTTCATCCGGCTCGGCGTGATCCCGTTCGCGCCGGGCCCGCGCCAGGCCGACCTGATGGTGGTGTCGGGCACGGTCACGGACAAGATGGCCCCGGCAGTGAAGCGCCTGTACGAGCAGATGCCCGAGCCCAAGTACGTCATCTCCTTCGGCGCCTGCTCCAACTGCGGTGGCCCGTACTGGGATTCGTACGCGGTGACCAAGGGCGTCGACCAGATCATTCCGGTCGACGTGTACGTACCCGGCTGCCCTCCCCGCCCCGAAGCGCTGCTCCAGGGCATCCTCAAGCTCCAGGAGAAGATCGCGGCGGAGTCGCTGGGCGAGCGGTACGGCAACGGCAAGGGGAGTGGCAACCGGCCTTCTACGGCGGCTCTGCAGAGCGGACTGGTGAAGCCGCCGGAGGCAACGGGACCCTCAACCTCGGCTCCGGGGGAGGAGAAGGCATGACCGGCTGGCTGCCGAGCCCCGTCGAGGAGCTCTTCGGAGCGGAGGCCACGGCGGACGAGTCGTACGACCTCTTGACGGTCGACGTCCCGCCGGGCTCGTGGATCGCGGCGCTCGAAACCGCGCGCACGACCCTGACCTGCACCTACTTCGACTGGCTGAGCGCCGTCGACGAACCGGGCACGGGCTTTCACGTCTCGGCCCACGTCGTCGCGCTCTCTCCGGTACGTCGTCTCCTCATCCGTACGACCGTCCCGCACGACGCCCCGGTCCTGCCGACCGCGGTCGACGTCTACGCGGGCGCGGCGTGGCACGAGCGCGAGACGCACGAGATGTTCGGCGTAGTTTTCGAAGGCCACCCGCACCTGGTGCCGCTGCTCCTGCCGGACACCTTCGAAGGCCACCCCCTGCGCAAGGACTTCGTCCTGGCCGCCCGCGTCGCGAAGGCGTGGCCTGGCGCGAAGGAGCCGGGGGAGTCGGAGCACGGCGGTCCCAAGCGACGCCAGATGCTGCCCCCCGGCGTACCCGACCCGAACGAATGGGGCCCCCTGAAGGGCCAACTCCCCGCGGCCCCGGCCCGCCCGGCCCGCGGCGCCGCCCGCGCGGCAGGCGACCGCCCGGTCCGCCGGACACGCACAGCGGGGGAGGGCTCGGCGAGCCAGGCGCCTGGAACCGCTGGTCAGACAGCCGCCGACCAGCCCGAGGCTCCGGCAGCCCCGCGCCGGGCGCGCAGCGTGAGCCAGGGATCGGCGTCCCAGCGCTCGGCGCGGGAGACCCCACCGGCCGCCCCGGCCGCCCCGGCCACCCCGGCGGCACCGGCGGCACCGGCGGCCCCGGAGGCACCGGCCGCACCGGAGGCTCCCGCCGCTGTGAGCCCGGAGTCACCAGCGGCACCGGAGACCCCGGCGGCCCCGGAGTCACCAGCAGCCCCGGAGGCCCCGGAGGCCCCGGCGGCTCCTGCGGCCCCCGCCGCTCCTGCGGCCCCCGAGGCTCCTGCACCCGAAGCTGCCGCGTCCGGCCCCGAGCCGCAGCGCGAGAAGCCCGCGGCCAGTTCCGATGCGCCGTGGCACCGGGCCCGCCCGGCGTTCGAAGACACCGAGGCGCCCGAGCCCGCTCCCGCTGAGCCCCAGGCGCCCGAGCCCGCTCCCGCCGAGCCCGAGCAGTCCACCGACAGCGCCGACACCCCCCAGACCGACGACGAGCGCCCAGGAGGCTCGGAGTGACCGACGCGCTCGACGTCGCCCTGCGTCTCCTCATCGTCTTCGCCGTCTTCCTCGTCCTGCCCCTGGTCATCGGCCAGACCGAGCACAAGGTGATGGCCCACATGCAGGGCCGCCTCGGCCCCATGCACGCGGGCGGCTTCCACGGCTGGGCCCAGCTCGTCGCCGACGGAGTCAAGTTCGCGCAGAAGGAAGACGTCGTACCGGCCCAGGCCGACCGCCGCATCTTCCAGCTCGCCCCTGCCGTCGCCCTGCTGCCCTACCTCCTCGTCCTGGTGGCCATCCCCATCGGCCCGAGCGAAGGCGCCGTCGGTCAACTCGTCGACGCGGGCATCTTCTTCGTCCTCGCGGTCATGGGCATCGGCGTACTCGGCTCGCTCATGGCGGGCTGGGCGAGCGCCAACAAGTTCTCCCTCCTCGGCGGCCTGCGCACCGCCGCCCAGCTCCTCGCGTACGAACTCCCGATGCTGCTCGCCGCGGCCTCGGTCGCGATGGCCGCAGGGACGGTGTCACTCCCCGGCATCCTCAACGCCTTCGAGTGGTGGTGGCTGCCCTGGCAGATCGTCGGCGCCCTCGTCTTCTTCATCGCGGGCCTCGCCGAACTCCAGCGCCCGCCCTTCGACATGCCGGTCGCCGACTCGGAGATCATCTTCGGTGCGTACACCGAGTACACGGGCTTGCGTTTCGCCCTCTTCCTCCTCGCCGAGTACGCCGGAATCGTCGTCCTCTGCGGCCTCACCACAGTCCTCTTCCTCGGTGGCTGGCACGGTCCTTGGGGCGCCGACGGCCTCGGCTGGGTCTGGACCCTCCTGAAGACGGGTGTGCTCGCCTTTTTGGTGATCTGGCTGCGCGTCAGCTACCCCCGTCTCCGCGAGGACCAGCTCCAGAAGCTCTCCTGGACCTTCCTCGTCCCGCTCGCCCTCGCGCAGATCGCGCTCACCGGAATCGTGAAGGTGGCGATCAACTAAATGCCTCCGATCCCTGGCAGCGGCCTGGCCAAGGGCCTCGCCGTCACCCTCCGCACGATGACGAAGAAGACCGTCACCGAGCAGTACCCGGAGCACCAGCCCGAACTCCCGCCCCGCACTCGAGGCGTCATCGGGCTCTTCGAGGAGAACTGCACGGTCTGCATGCTCTGCGCCCGCGAGTGCCCGGACTGGTGCATCTACATCGACTCCCACAAGGAGACGGTCCCGGCGGCCGTCGAGGGCGGCCGGGAGCGCAGCCGCAATGTCCTCGACCGCTTCGCCATCGACTTCTCCCTCTGCATGTACTGCGGCATCTGCATCGAGGTCTGCCCCTTCGACGCACTGTTCTGGTCCCCGGAGTTCGAGTACGCCGAGACCGACATCCACGAACTCACCCACGAGCGCGACAAGCTCCGCGACTGGATGTGGACGGTCCCCGCCCCGCCGGCCCTTGACCCCGCGGCCGAGGACCCCAAGGAGATCGTCACCGCCCGCAAGGCGGCGGAGAAGCTGGCCGCCGCACAGGAAGCGGAAGCAGCCGCCTCGGAAGCAGCCGCCCCGGAGGGAGACGCGTGACCCTCGCAGCCGCCGCCACTTCTCTGGCGGCCGACGCCCCCCAAGGCTTCCTCTCCCCGACGGGAGTGGAGATCGCCTTCCTCCTGGTCGGCCTCGTCACCCTCGGCTCGGCCATCGTCACCGTCACCACCAAGCAGCTGGTGCACGCCGCCCTGTGGCTCGTGGCGACACTCGGCGGCCTGGCCGTCGAGTACCTCCTGCTCACCGCCGAGTTCATCGCGTGGGTGCAGGTCCTGATCTACGTCGGCTCCGTCGTCGTACTCCTCCTCTTCGGTCTGATGCTGACGCGCGCCCCCATCGGCCGCTCCCCGGACGCCGATTCGGGCAACCGCCCGGTCGCGCTCGCGGTGGCCGTCCTCGCCGCGGCCTCCCTGGTCTGGGTGGTCGTCGACGCCTTCCGCACCAAGTGGATCGACCTCGACCGCGCCGCCGACGAGGCGCAGGGCTCCACCGCAGTGACCGGCGAGTTCCTCTTCAAGCACTGGGTGCTGCCCTTCGAGGCCCTTTCGGTCCTGCTCCTCGCCGCCCTGGTCGGCGCGATCGTCCTCTCCCGCAGGAACGCCAAGAACGCCACCACCCCGGAGGGAGACCGCTGATGCACCTCGCCTATCCCGCCGTCCTGGCCGTCCTCCTCTTCTGCGTAGGCCTGTACGGAGTGCTCGCCCGCCGCAACGCGATCCTGGTCCTGATGTCCGTCGAGCTGATGCTCAACGCCGTCAACCTCAACCTGGTCGCCTTCGACGTCTGGCTCCGCGACGCCCTCCACTCCGGCCAGGCCCTGACCCTCTTCACCATCGCCATCGCCGCCGCGGAGATCGGCATCGGCCTCGCGATCGTCCTCGCGGTCTACCGCAACCGCGGCTCCTCCGCGGTCGACGACCTCCGTGACACCGCCGAGGGCCCTGAGGACGACCCCGGGGACGCCGGGGACGCCGCCGGTGAAGAGCCCGCCCCGGCCAAGTCCTCGCAGAAGTCGCAGAAGGCTGAGGCCACCGCGTGACCACGACCACCCTCGCCGTACTCGTCCCCCTCCTGCCGTTCCTCGGCGCGGTCGCCGGCCTGCTGCTCGGCCGCACCGTCCCGGGTCTCGTACGCCCCCTCGCGGTGCTGCCCACCCTGGCGGCGCTGGTCCTCGCCGTCGTGGTCGCGGCCCGCCACGGAGGCGGCGCCGACATCGACTCCGCCACCGAGCTCACCCCGACCGGCTCGGTCCCCATCGAACTCGCCCTGCACGTCGACGGCTTCGCCGCCCTGGTCGCCGTCCTGGTCGGCGTCGTCGCCTCCTGCGTGCAGATCTACTCGACGGGCTACCTGCGCGACGACCCGCGCTACCCCTCGTACGCCGCTCTCGTCTCCCTCTTCACCTCCGCGATGCTGCTCGTCGTCTACTCCGGCGACCTGATGGTGCTCCTGGTCGGCTGGGAGATCATGGGCATCTGCTCGTACTTCCTCGTCGGCCACTACTGGGAGACGCCCGAAGCCCGCGCCGCCTCCCTCAAGGCCTTCCTGGTCACCAAGCTCGGCGACGTCCCCTTCCTGATCGGCCTGTTCGCGCTCGCCGTCGACGCCGGTTCGTTCCGCATCACGACCGTCCTCGGAACGGTCGCGGGCGGCGGCCTCGACCACCCGACGCTGATCGCCCTGCTGCTCCTCGCCGGTGTGGCGGGCAAGTCCGCGCAGTTCCCGCTGCACACCTGGCTGCCCGACGCGATGGCGGGCCCCACGCCAGTCTCCGCGCTCATCCACGCCGCGACGATGGTCGCCGCCGGTGTCTACTTCGTGGCCCGGCTCCTCCCCGTCTTCGCCGAATCGGCAGCAGCCCTGGTCGTCCTCGCCGTCATGGCCGCCGTCACGATGGCAGGCTCGGCCCTCGCGGCGCTCGCCCAGGACGACATCAAGCGCGTCCTCGCCTACTCGACGATCGGCCAGCTCGGCTATCTGACCGGGGCCCTCGCCGTCGGCGACCGCGGCGCCGCCGTCTTCCACCTCCTCTCGCACGGCGCCTTCAAGGCGCTCCTCTTCCTTGGCGCCGGCGTGATCATCCACGCTGCCGGCACCAACTCCCTCGCCGCGATGTCCCGCATGAAGGGCCTGCGTGACCGGGTCCCCGACGCCTTCTGGACGATGACCGTGGCGCTCCTCGCGCTCGCCGCGATCCCGCCCTTCAGCGGCTTCTTCTCCAAGGAAGCCGTCCTGGGCGCCGCCGAGCACGCGGCCACAGGCCACTCCGAGATCGCGCCCACCGCGGCGGGCTGGATCGTGCTCGTCGCCGGTCTCGTCACCGCCCTCCTCACCGCCGCCTACGCGACTCGCTTGTGGCTGCTCGCCTTCAACGGCAGGGGCCCCGAAGCCCCGGATCACGGTCGCCAGCCCGTCACGATGACCGCCGTGCTGTGGGTGCTCGCCGTCCCCTCGCTCGCCTTCGGTCTCACCGTCGGTGTCCTGCCGGACTGGTTCGACGGCCACTCGCTCAACCCGACGCTCACCACGTCCGTCCTCGGCACCGGACTCGCCCTCGTCGGCGGGCTCGTCACGTACGGGGCGTGGCGCCACACCACGGCGCTGGCCGTCCGCCACCCGATGGGCGCGGTCGCCGCCGACACCGGGGCCGACGGAGGCCTGGTCGAAGCAGAGGCCATCGCCACGCACGCCCCCGCCTACGGAGACGTGGCCCAGGCCCACGACCCGGCCGACCCCGGCCGCCTCCTGCTCGGCCCGCTGCACCGGCACGCCGCCGTCGGTTTCCACCTCGACGCCGTCTACGCCGCCCTGTTCGTGCGCCCCGTCCAGGCAGCCGCGCGCCTCGTCCGGTTCCTCGACCGCGAGGTCGTCGACACGTACGTACGCGGTGCGGGCACCGCACCCCGCTGGCTCGGCGCGGCCGTCCGCCGCGCACAGACCGGCAATGTGCAGACCTACCTGAGCGCGCTGCTCGCAGGCACCGTCGTCCTGGCTGTCGCCGCCGTCCTCGTCGCCACCGCCGGAGCGTGAGCAGCCGTGATCGATATCAGTGAATCCGTGATGCAGCTTCTTCTGGCGTTGATCGTGGTCGGCCCGCTCATCGGCGCCGTGGCCGCCCTGCTCCCGGCCCCGCCCGGACTGAAGGGGAAGTCGCCCGACCAGGCCGTACTCCGCCACGGCGTGGTCGTGACCGGCGCGATCCTCATCGCCGCGATCGTCCTGGCACTCGGCTTCAACCATGACCAGCCGTCAAAAATGCAGGCCACGACCGATATCAGCTGGATCCCCGCACTCGACGTGCGTATCCACCTCGGCATCGACGGCATCTCGCTCCCCCTCCTGGTCCTGACCGCGCTCCTGACCTTCCTCTGCGCGCTGTACTCCTACTTCAAAATGCCTGCGGGCCCGTCTCCCAAGGCATTCGTCGCGCTGATCCTCGTACTCGAGTCCGGCACCCTCGCGACCTTCGCCGTCCTCGATCTGCTGCTGTTCTTCCTGGCGTTCGAGATGGTCCTCATCCCGATGTACTTCCTCATCGCACGCTGGGGCGGCGCCCAACGCACGCAGGCCGCCTGGAAGTTCATCCTCTACACACTGCTCGGCTCCGTCGTGATGCTGCTCGGCCTCCTCCTCATCGGCCTCGATTCCGGCACATTCGACATGGTGGCACTCGCCACTGACAACGGCCGGGGCCTGACCACATCCGTGCAGGTCATCGCCGTTCTGGCGGTCGGGATCGGCCTCGCGGTCAAGACGCCGATGTGGCCGCTGCACAGCTGGCTGCCGGACGCGCACACGGCCGCGCCCACCGTCGGCTCGGTCCTGCTGGCCGGGGTGTTGCTGAAGATGGGCACGTACGGCTTCGTGCGGATCCTGCTGCCGATCACGCCCGACGGAATGCAGACCTTCGCGCCGTACCTCGCGGCCTTCGCGGTCGTCGGGATCATCTACGGATCGCTGGCCTGCCTCGCGCTCGCCAAGCAGGGCGCGAAGGGTGACCTCAAACGCCTCATCGCGTACTCGTCCGTGGGCCACATGGGCTTCGTCCTGCTCGGTATCTCGACGATGAGCCCGACCGGCGTGAACGGCGCGCTCTTCGCCAACATCGCGCACGGCCTCATCACCGGTCTGCTGTTCTTCCTCGTCGGCGCGCTGAAGGACCGCACCGGCACCAGCGATCTCGACACCCTCGCGCAGGAATCGGGCGCCGCGCTCTACGGCAAGGCCCCCCGCCTCGGCGGACTCCTCGCCTTCGGCGCCGTGGCCTCGCTCGGCCTTCCGGGCCTCGCCGGGTTCTGGGGTGAAATGCTCGCCCTGTTCGGCGCGTTCAAGCCCGCCGACGAGCTGAGCCGCCCGGCCTTCCTCACCTTTATGGCGATCGCGGCCGTCGGCACCCTGCTCACTGCCGCGTACATGCTCATCGTCGTACGCCGTGTCTGCATGGGCCCGGTGCCCCAGGGACCCCAGGCGTCGCAGGGCGCCGCCAAGACCGACACCCCGGCGCTCGCCGACGTCCAGGGCTACGAGTTCGCCGCCTGGACCCCGCTCGTCGCCCTCACCGTCCTCGCCGGACTCTGGCCCGCCGCTCTGCTCGGCCTCACCGACCCGGCCGTGCAGCAGCTCCTCTCAGGAGGCAAGTCGTGACCGTGGCCGCCGAAAGCGCCGCCGGCGTCGTCCAGTCCGTCGACTGGCTCGCGATCGCTCCGCCCACCATCGCGGCGGTCGTCGGTCTCCTCGTGCTCGTCGCCGACCTCTTCGTGGGCGACCAGAAGAAGGCGCTGCTCGGCTGGATCTCCGTCGCGGGACTTGCCGCCGCCGCGCTCTCTCTCCTCCCGATCCTGGACGACGACCGGTCGACGTTCTGCCTCACCAGCGGCGCGGACGCCTGCAGCTACACCGCCGACCGCTTCACGCTCGTCATCCAACTGCTCGTCCTGGGCGGTGCCTTGCTGGCCGCGCTGCTGTCGATGAGCGCCCTCAAGGACGCGAACGGCACGAAGAGGGAACTCCCCGAAGGGGAGTTCTGGTTCCTGCTGCTCGCCTCCGCGGCGGGCGCCGCGCTGCTGCCCGCCTCCCGTGACCTCGCGACGCTCGTCGTCGCCCTGGAGGTCGCCTCGCTGCCCGCCTTCGCGCTCGTCGGCCTCAGGCACGGCGACAAGCGGTCCTCCGAAGCGGCCCTGAAGTTCTTCCTCTCCTCCGTCACCGCGACCGCCGTGACGCTGATGGGCGTCAGCTTCGTGTACGCCGCGACGGGCACCCTGCACCTCACGGAGATCGCCACCGAGCTCCAGCAGGTGGACGGGCAGTTGGACACGCTCGCCCAGACCGGCGTCGCCCTCACTCTCGTCGGCTTCGCCTTCAAGGTGGCCGCCGTGCCCTTCCACTTCTGGGTGCCCGACACCTACGTAGGCGCCCCGTTGCCGGTCGCGGCCTACCTCTCCGTGGTCGGCAAGGCGGTCGGCTTCACCGGCCTGATCCTCGTCACCGTCGTCGCCTTCCCCTCGTACGCGGACGTGTGGGGCCCGGCACTCGCCGTGCTCGCCGCCCTCACCATGACCGCGGGCAACGTGGCGGCGCTGCGCCAACAGGCCACGCGCGCGTACAGCGCGGTCCGCCTGCTCGCCTGGTCATCGGTCGGTCAGGCGGGATACCTCCTGGTGCCGATCGCCGCGGCCGGATACGCCGACAACCCCGCCGAGGCCGAGAAGGCCATCGGCTCCACCGTCGCGTACGCCCTGATGTACGCGGCGGTGAACCTGGGGGCCTTCGCCGTCGCCGCGCTGGTCGGCCGTACGCAGCGCCTGAACCGCGTCAGCGACTACCGGGGCCTGTACGCGCGCAGCCCCCTCGCCGCCCTGGTGCTCGGCTTCTTCCTGCTCTGCCTCGCGGGCCTGCCGCCGGGCATCATCGGCCTCTTCGCGAAGGTCACCGTCTTCTCGGCGGCGGTCGACGCGGGCCTCGGCTGGCTCGCCGTGGTGATGGCCGTGAACGTAGTGATCGCGCTCTTCTACTACCTCCAGTGGACCGCGCTGCTGTTCCGCGCCCCCGAGGGCGAGCCGGTCAAGCACAGCGTCCCGGCCCCCTTGACGGCCGCCATCGCCCTGACGGCGGTCCTCGGCATCGCGCTCTCCGGGGCGCCGCAACTCGTCCTGAGGTTCTCCGACACCGGCCTCTTCTGACGCGCCCCCCTTGTCGACAGGGCCGCTCGGACATCACCCGAGCGGCCCACACCACTCCTGCAGCGCTCCCGCGCGCACAAGGGAACTAGTGCTCCCCGCCTGGCGTTGACCAGTACGGGAGGGTCCACTGAAGAGTGGAAGCACCAGTAGACAGAGGGTTCCCCCAAGCACCACAGGAGGGCGTACCGTGCACCGCCGGCACAACGGGCTGAAGACCGCCGTACTCCTCGGGGGACTGTCCGCTCTCATCCTCGTCATCGGCAGTTTCTTCGGACGTACGGGCTTGATCGTCGCGCTCTTCGTGGCGCTCGGCACCAATGCGTACGCGTACTGGAACAGCGACAAGCTCGCCCTGCGCGCCATGCGCGCGCGTCCGGTGAGCGAATTCGAGGCGCCCGAGCTGTACCGCATGGTCCGCGAGCTCTCCACCCAGGCCCGCCAGCCCATGCCCCGCCTCTACATCTCGCCCACCGAGGCGCCGAACGCGTTTGCGACGGGCCGCAACCCGCGCAACGCGGCGGTGTGCTGCACCGACGGCATCCTGCGTCTCCTTGATGAGCGAGAGCTGCGGGGTGTCATCGGGCACGAGCTCAGTCACGTCTACAACCGCGACATCCTGATCTCGTCGGTCGCCGGCGCACTCGCTTCCGTCATCATGTTCCTGGTCAACTTCGCCTGGCTGATCCCGATCGGCAGGTCGAACGACAACGAAGGCCCCGGCATCTTCGGCATGCTCCTGATCATGCTCCTGGGTCCGCTGGCCGCCTCCGTCATCCAACTCGCGATCAGCCGTTCCAGGGAGTACGAGGCGGACGCGTCCGGCGCGCAACTCACGGGGGACCCGTTGGCCCTCGCCAGCGCCCTGCGTAAGCTCGACGCGGGCACCAAGCAGCTTCCGTTGCCGCCCGAGCCCCGCCTCGAGACCGCAAGCCACATGATGATCGCGAACCCTTTCCGTCCGGGGCAGGGCATGTCCAAGATGTTCTCCACGCATCCGCCGATGGCGGAGCGCATTGCCCGGCTCGAGCAGATGGCAGGTCGCCACCAGTGAAGACAATCCTGAACGTCATTTGGCTCGTCCTCTGCGGCTTCTGGATGTTCCTCGCCTACCTCCTGGCCGGCCTGGTCCTCTGCATCACGATCATCGGCATCCCGTTCGGCCTCGCCAGCTTCCGGATCGGCCGCTATGCCCTGTGGCCCTTCGGATACACGACAGTCGAGCGCCGCGACGCGGGCGCGCCGTCCTGCGTCGGCAACGTCCTGTGGTTGATCCTCGCGGGCTGGTGGCTCGCGCTCGGCCACATCGTCACCGGCTTCCTCCTGTGCGTCACGATCATCGGCATCCCGCTGGGCGTCGCCAACTTCAAGCTGATCCCGGTGTCGTTGATGCCGCTCGGCCGCGACATCGTGCGCACGGACCAGCCGTTCGCGGTGCGCTGAGGCGACCGCACGCCCCTGGAGCGGAGGTTGTGGCATACGCCGCACCCCGCCGATCACCGCAACCGCGCCCCGCTCTCGTGTCGTCCTACAGGGCGACAGCACGACAGAGGGGCAGGTTTCACCGCATGGGCATCATCAGCTGGATCGTTCTGGGGCTGCTCGCCGGTGCCGTGGCCAAGGTCCTGTTGCCCGGCCGCGACCCGGGCGGTTTCATCGGCACGACCGTCATCGGCATCGCAGGCGCCTTCATCGGCGGCTGGCTCTCCGCCCGCTATCTCGACCGCCCGATCACCAACGACTTCTACGACGGCGCGACGTGGGCGGCGGCGATCGGCGGCTCACTCGTCCTGCTCGTCGCCTACCGCATCTTCTTCGGCCACTCGCGCCGCTGAGTCACGTGCGCCCCTGGAGGCGTCGATCCCCCGATCTGCGGCCAGCAGCAAGGGCGGGCACCCGAGCCGGGTGCCCGCCCTTCGGCGTCGTACGAGAAATCACCCTTAGGTACTGGCAAGGGATCACCAGTACTTACTGGCGGCTACCGGTAGTTGACGAACTGCACCGCGAAGTCGAAGTCCTGCCCCTTGAGCAGCGCCTGTACGGCCTGCAGGTCGTCGCGGCTCTTCGAGCTGACCCGCAGCTCCTCGCCCTGGACCTGCGCCTTGACGCCCTTGGGGCCCTCATCGCGGATGATCTTGGCGACCTTCTTCGCGTTCTCCTGGGAGATGCCCTCTTCGATCGAGGCGAAGATCTTGTACTCCTTGCCGGACAGCTGCGGCTCGCCCGCGTCCAGCGACTTCAGTGAGATGCCGCGCTTGATCAGCTTGGACTGGAAGATGTCGAGGATCGCCTTGACCCGCTCCTCGCCGTTCGCCTCCATCAGGATCTTCTCGCCGGACCAGGCGATGGAGGCACCCGTGCCCTTGAAGTCGTAGCGCTGCGAGATCTCCTTGGCGGCCTGGTTGAGGGCGTTGTCGACCTCCTGCCGCTCGACCTTCGAGACGATGTCGAAACTGGAGTCGGCCATGTCCTGTGGCTCCTTGTATCGGGGTCTGCGTACTGAGCTGGTGCACGGCCTTCGCTCCCCGGCCGCACCCGCAAAGCCTAGCCACCGCCCCCGCGCCGGGTACTGATCAATCGGGTGGCGAAGCACCCCTGTGCATCAGGTATCGTTTACGTCGTTGCCACGGAGCGCCCGCGCAAAGCGATCGATTCCAGGCAGCGACCCAGGCGGTGTGCCCGAGCGGCCAAAGGGAGCAGACTGTAAATCTGCCGGCTCAGCCTTCCCAGGTTCGAATCCTGGCGCCGCCACACGAAGGAGACCCTCTCCGATCTTGCGGAAACGCAAGGCGGAGGGGGTCTTTTCGTACGCTGAGGCCATGTCGCCCATGCCGTCCACGCCGTCATCGTCATCGCGCCGCAGGAACTGCCCCGCGTGCCGTCGTGAAATCGCCGTCGTCGGGGGGCGGTTCGCCCGCCACGATCCGCCGGGTCGGCAGGGCAGCGGCGACCTCGTCTCCTGCCCCGGTTCCCGCAGGCAGGCCCTGCTGGGCGCCGCACAGCCCGCTCTGGACGGCTACACCGTCCCGGACTTCCCCGGCCAGCTCCCCCTGTTCTGAGGCGCTCTCACGGCCCTCCAGGGCGTCCTGGGGTCGCTTGGGGCGGTCACGGCTGGCGTACGTCCATCCGGGTCACCAGGCCGTCGTCCCGGAAGGTGTAGACGTGCTCGACCGTGGTCGGCGCCCAGTGGTCGCCCGTCTCGTCCCGCAGGCCCGGCCGCACGGTCGCCACGACCCGCCGCCCGTCGTCGTCGAGCCGCAGCCGCTCCAGGTGCACCAGTGGGTGCATCACCGCGAACTGCCGCGCCCAGTAGGCACGGACCGCCGGGATGCCGCGGGCCCGGGTGTTGTCCAGGAGGTTCGGCCAGTTCACGTCGGGTGCCAGGGAGCGGGGGATGAACGCGTCACGCTCTTCGGTGCCGAAGACGGCGTACATCTGCCGCAAGAGGGCTTCCTGCGCGGCGGGCACATCGGAGGCGGGCATGGCGTTCGTTCCTCACGTAGGCGGCACCTTCCAGCCAAGCACCGCCCCGCGCGTGGGACATCCCTCAGGAGACCGACTTCGCGTACGGACGTCAGTTCCCTGCTCAGAGAGTTCAGAGAGTGCGGAGAGTTCGGAGACGGACGTCAGTTCCCCGCAACGGACTTGACCGCCACGGACACCGGAGTGGACCCGCTGATCAGCTCCAGTGTCAGGCCCGCCGTCGCCGACGAGTCGACCAGCTCCGCGAGCACCGCTGCCACGTCGTCGCGCGGGATCGGCCCGCGGCCGGTCGACGCCTCCAGGCGCACGAGACCGGTGCCCGCGTCGTCCGTCAGCATGCCGGGGCGCAGGATCGTCCAGTCCAGGGCCTTGCGGCCGCGTACGGATGCGTCGGCCTCGCCCTTGGCCCGCAGATAGGCGTCGAAGATCTCGTCGCCCTTGTGCGCGGGGTCGGCGCCCATGGACGACACGACTACGTAGCGCCGCACTCCCGCGCGCTCCGCCGCGTCCGCGAAGAGCACGGCGGCGTCGCGGTCCACGGTGTTCTTGCGTTCGGCCCCGCTGCCGGGACCCGCGCCCGCTGCGAAGACGGCGGCGTCGGCGCCTTCCAGAAGCCCGGCCACCTCGTCCACGGACGCCGACTCCAGGTCGCACAGGGCCGCTTCGGCACCCGCGTCCCGCAGGTCGCCTTCCTGTCCCGCTCTGCGGACGAGCCCGACGACCTCGTCACCCCGCGCGGCGAGCAACCGCTCGAGCCGCAGCGCGATCTGACCATGACCTCCAGCGATGACAATGCGCATGTCTCCGACCGTACGGCAGCCCCCGCATGATCGCCCCGCGCACGCGGGAGCACGTTCAGGAGGTGTCGCCCGCCCTCAAGCCCGCCCTCAGGAGGGTTCCGCGCCCTTCGGCCGCCCCGGACCGCTCCCCTTCGAGCGGCCCTGCCGCGGCAGGTCGAGTGCCACGGCGGCAGCCGAGTCGCAGTACTCCCGCACCGCGCTCGTCCGTGCCACCACGCGCCCCCGGTGCACCACGATGCGGCTGTACGCGAGCGAGAGCGCCCCCGCGAGATGGTCGCCGCGCACCGCGAGCAGCTCGGCTGGGAAGCCCGCCTCCACCCGCACCTGGGAAAGCCCCATGGAGGCCCGTGCCGCCCCGCTCACCGTGCCGTACGCGTCCTCGGGGCGCAGCCCGCACCGCGAGGCCAGCAGATAGGCGGCCTCCAGCGGATCCCCGCGCCCCACGGGGTTCGACACGTCCCGCATGGCTCCGCTGCCCGCGGCCACCCGCACCCCGGCCGCCCGCAGCAGCCGTACCGGCGCCACGGCGCCCCGCCGGTCCACGCTTCCGCAGCCGCCCTGCGGCAGGCACACCACGGTCACTCCGGCCGCCGCCAGCTGCTCCGCGGTCCGCGCCGCCACGTCCGACGGCAGCCGCCCGAGCCCTCCGCACGGCCCGATCGTCACCCCGGGGCGCAGCCCGCCCGCCATCGCCGCGAGCCGCCCGAGCCGCGCCGGATCGCTGCCGTCCGTGTGCAGGTCCACGGGGCAGCCGTGCTCGGCGGCGACCTCAAGGACCGTCTCCACGTACCCCGTGGGATCGGGGTCCAGATCGGGGCAGCCGCCCACTACGGAGGCGCCCATTTTCACCGCGTCCCGCAGCATCGCGAGCCCGTCGGCGCCGGCCACCCCGGTGAGCAGCCGCGGCACGGCCACGGTCGTCAGGTCGACCAGGCCACGCAGTGAACGCCGCGCCTGCAGCACCGCCTCCATCGAGGTGAGCCCGGGGAGGTCGCCGATGCGCACGTGTGAGCGCAGCGCCGTCGCGCCGTGCCCGAGCTGCAGCAGGGCGGCCTCGGTGGTCCGGCGCTGGACGTCGGCGAGTTCGTACGAGACCGGGCCATCCGCGTCCGCGGACAGGGCCGTGTCGCTGTGCGCGTGCGGCTCGGCGGCGGCCGGCAGCAGGAGGTAGCCGCCGAGGTCCACGCGCGTGGCGTGTGCGGTCAGGCTGCCCGCCGTGCCGACCGCTTCGATGCGCCCGGAACCGAGCCGTACGTCCACGGTCCGGCCGTCGGTGAGCCGGGCGCCGCAGAGGAGCAGTGCGGTGGCGTCGGCGTCATCACCTGAGGAGCCGGAAGAGCCGGAGGAGTGGGGCTGCGGCTGGCTGTCGGGCATCGCGCTCCTGAGGTTCGGGGGCGGCTGCGGGGCGTGGCGTCGTCCGGCACCGGGCGTCCGGAATCAAGCGCCGGGGCGTCCGGGGTCAAGACGTCCAAGATCACGCAGCGTGGGTCGAGCCTAGGGTGACGACCGGCCCTCTTCGAGGAAGAGCGAAATAGTCGTACCGGCGTGGTGCGCGGCTCTGAAGAGGCATCGTGCCCGGCTCCGAAGAGGCGTGCTGCGCGGTTCTGAAGAGGCGCGGTGCGTGGGGCCGAACGGAGTGGCGCGAGGGCCCGAACCGGTGTGGCGCGAGGCGTCGAAGTGACGTGGTGAGGCGGCCGTGACGGCCGCCGGGATGCCCCTGGACAGCCCCGACGAAACGGATTTGGGCGATCGGCGACCGACCGTGTAATGTCTTCATCGCTCGCCCCAATAGCTCAGTCGGTAGAGCGTCTCCATGGTAAGGAGAAGGTCTACGGTTCGATTCCGTATTGGGGCTCTGATGTCGAGTGATCCTCGCCTTCGGGCGGGGGGATCCGGCATCTACAGCGGTGTAGCTCAGTCGGTAGAGCAAGCGGCTCATAATCGCTGTGTCACCGGTTCAAGTCCGGTCACCGCTACTCAATTGGTAGCCGATTGTGGGGTCGGACCTTCGATCGGCTACTCTTTTTTTGCGTTCATCCGTCCATCCGTCCGTCAAGGAGCACTCACGTGGCTGCCACAGACGTCCGCCCGAAGATCACGCTGGCCTGCGTGGAGTGCAAGGAGCGGAACTACATCACCAAGAAGAACCGGCGTAACGACCCGGACCGTCTTGAGATGAAGAAGCACTGCCCGCGCTGCAACGCGCACACTGCGCACCGCGAAACGCGCTAGACACAGGCTCGTACACGAGGCCGTCCCCGTTTTCTGGGGGCGGCCTCGCGTCGTTCACCCATACCTGCAGGAGGTACCGAGTCCATGGCGCTCGACCAGTCCTTCGTAGGGCGGTCCTACCCGCCCACCGATCCCTATGAGGTCGGCCGGGAGAAGATCCGTGAGTTCGCCGAAGCGGTGGGCGACACCAATCCCGCGTACATCGACGCGGAGGCCGCCAAGGCGCTCGGGCACCCGGATGTGATCGCCCCGCCGACCTTTGTGTTCGCCATCTCGTTCAAGGCCGCGGGCCTGGTCATCGAGGACCCGCAGCTGGGGCTCGACTACAGCCGCGTCGTGCACGGGGACCAGAAGTTCGCCTACACCCGCCCGGTGCGGGCGGGGGACCGGCTCACGGTCACCTCGACCATCGAGGCCATCAAGTCGCTGGCGGGCAACGACATCCTGGACATTCGCGGCGAGGTCCACGACGAGGCCGGCGAGCACGTCGTGACCGCCTGGACCAAGCTCGTCGCGCGCGCGGCGGCGCCTGCGGCAGAGGGAGCGTGACGCGATGACCGCCAAGATTTCGTACGACAGCGTCGAGGTCGGTACCGAGCTGACGGCCCAGAGCTTTCCTGTGACGCGTGACACGCTCGTGCGGTACGCGGGAGCCTCCGGTGACTTCAACCCGATCCACTGGAACGAGAAGTTCGCGGTCGAGGTCGGCCTTCCCGACGTCATCGCGCACGGCATGTTCACCATGGCCGAGGCGATCCGCGTGGTGACGGACTGGGTGGGCGACCCGGCCGCCGTCGTCGAGTACGGCGTGCGCTTCACCAAGCCCGTCGTGGTCCCGAACGACGACAAGGGGGCGCTGATCGAGGTCAGCGCCAAGGTCGCCCAGAAGCTCGACGACGACCGGGTCCGGGTGGACCTGGTGGCGAAGAGCGGGGACCAGAAGGTCCTTGGGATGTCGCGCGCGGTGGTTCAGCTCGCCTGATCTTCGTAGGCAAGGCACTGGTGACAGGCGGCACTAGTGACAGGCGGCGCCAGTAAGGGGCATCCACCATGGGCGGATGCCCCTTACTCACGCCCTTCGCACGCCCCTTACTCACTGCTCGCGGCGCATCGCTCGTGCGGGCCTTGACTTAGGTAGTGATTGACCACTAACTTAGCCACATGGTCAGGATGAGTGCAGAGGAGCGGCGCGAGAGCGTCATCCGCGCGGCGATGATCGAGTTCGCCCGCGGTGGCTACAACGGGACGTCCACCGAGGTGATCGCCAAGCGCGTGGGTGTCTCGCAGCCGTATCTCTTCCGCCTCTTCCCGGGGAAGCAGGCCATCTTCCTTGCCGCGTCCGGACGCTGCTGCCAGGAGATCACCGAGGTCTTCCGGAAGGCGTCCGAGGGGCTCGAGGGGGAGGGGGCCCTGCGTGCCATGGGCGAGGCCTATCAGGCGCTCATCGCCGACGACCCGGACAAGCTGCTCATGCAGATGCAGATGTACGTCGCCGTGGCCTCCGCGGAGGCGTCCGGTGACCGGGAGTTCGGTGAGGCGCTGCGGGCCGGCTGGATGGAGATGTACGACACGGTCCGCCTCGCGCTGGGGGCGGACGTCCGTGAGGCGACGCAATTCCTGGCGGACGGGATGCTGATCAACGTCCTGGTGTCGATGGGGTTCCAGCCCGATCACCGGGTGTGGACCGGTTTCGACGACTCGGGGCAGCCCAAGGCGTGAGGTGCGTGTGCCGGGGGGGGTGCGCATGTGTGTACCCAAGAAAGTTAGTCATCAATAACTAACCACAGGGGAAGCAATGTCACAGCAGACAGCACGGCGCGGGCAAGCGGCCTGGGCCCTCGCCATCACCAGCGTCGCCGGATTCATGGCGGCCCTCGACAACCTCGTCGTCACCACTGCCCTGCCCGCCATCCGCGAGGACTTCGGGGGAGCGCTGCACGACCTCGAATGGACGGTGAGCGCCTACACCCTCACCTTCGCCGTGTTGCTGATGTTCGGCGCGGCCCTCGGCGACCGCTTCGGGCGCCGCAAGCTCTTCATGGCGGGACTCGCGGTCTTCACCGGAGCCTCAGCCGCCGCGGCCCTCGCGCCCGGCATCGAGGCGCTGGTCGCCGCCCGCGCGGTCCAGGGCGTCGGCGCCGCGATCATGATGCCGCTGACGCTGACCCTGCTGACGGCGGCCGTGCCGGTGGCCAAGCGCGGGATGGTCTACGGGATATGGGGCGCCGTCAACGGCCTCGCGGTCGCCAGCGGTCCGCTCGTCGGCGGCAGCCTCACCGAGCACGTGTCCTGGCAGTGGATCTTCTGGCTGAACGTTCCGCTCGGCGTCGCGCTGCTGCCGCTGGCCCGCCTTCGGCTCTCCGAGTCGCATGGCACCGGAGCGCCGCTCGACATCACCGGGACGCTGCTGGCCAGCGGCGGGCTCTTCGGCATCGTGTACGCCCTGATCCGCGGCAACATAGACGGCTGGACCAGCGCGACCGTCCTCGTCGGTCTGATCGGCGGTGGCGCGCTCCTGGCCCTCTTCGTGCGCCACGGCATGCGCGCCGAGAACCCGATGCTGCCGATGCGGCTCTTCCGTAGCCGCGCGTTCTCGGCGATCAACGCCGCGAGCTTGCTGATGTTCGTCGGGATGTTCGGCTCGATCTTCCTGCTCAGCCAGTTCCTGCAGATCGTCCTCGGATATTCGCCCACCGAGGCGGGCCTGCGGATGCTCCCCTGGACCGGCATGCCGATGATCGTCGCGCCCATCGCGGGCTATCTCTCGGACCGGATCGGCGGTCGCCCCGTCGTGACCGCGGGCCTCGTGCTGCAGGCCGTCGGCCTCGCCTGGTTCGCGGCCGTCGTGGAGCCCGATGTGTCGTACGCCGCCCAACTGCCCGCCCTGATCATCAGCGGGGTCGGCATGGCGCTGTACTTCGCACCGGCCGCGAACCTGGTGATGTCCAGCGTCCGCCCGTCCGAGCAGGGCATCGCGTCCGGCGCCAACAACGCCCTGCGGGAGGTCGGCGGCGCCCTCGGCATCGCGATCCTCGCCTCGGTCTTCTCCGCCCAGGGCGGCTACGGGCCCGCCCAGTACTTCGTGGACGGCCTCGTGCCCGCACTGTGGGTCGGCGCCGCACTTGTCGGCGTGGGCGCGGTGGCCGCCGCGCTGCTCCCGGGGCGGACGGCCGCGACCGGGAAGGCGGTCGGTGCCGTACCGGCCGCCGCCGACGAGCGCACACCTGCGGGCGTCTGAACCGGTTCCGCCCGGCCTCACCCCACGGTCCGTGGCCCCGCCCGAGCGGCGGCGCCACGGACCGTACCCTTGTGCACGTGCAGGAACTCCACGATGCCCCCCTCGCCCCGCTGACCACCTTCCGGCTCGGCGGTCCCGCGGCCCGTCTGATCACCGCGACGACCGACGCCGAGGTGATCGCCGCCGTCCGCGAAGCCGACGACTCCGGGACCCCGCTGCTGCTCATCGGCGGCGGATCGAACCTCGTCATCGGCGACAAGGGCTTCGACGGCACCGCTCTGCGCATCGCCACGAAGGGCTTCGAACTCGACGGCACGAAGCTCGAGTTGGCGGCCGGTGAGGTGTGGACCGACGCGGTGACCCGCGTCGTGGAGGCCGGCCTCGCGGGCATCGAGTGCCTCGCCGGGATCCCCGGCTCCGCGGGCGCCACGCCGATCCAGAACGTGGGGGCGTACGGCCAGGAGGTCTCGTCGACCATCACCGAAGTGATCGCGTACGACAGGAAGACGCACGAGACGGTCACCGTCTCGAACGCCGAGTGCGAGTTCTCGTACCGCCACAGCCGCTTCAAGGCCGACCCCGACCGCTTCGTGGTCCTGCGCGTCCGCTTCGAGCTGGAGGACGCCCAGGGAATGAGCGCCCCCCTCAAGTACCCGGAGACGGCCCGCACCCTCGGCGTGAACGCGGGTGACCGGGTCCCGGCGGCCGTCGCCCGTGAGACCGTCCTGAAGCTGCGGGCGGGCAAGGGCATGGTGCTCGACCCCGAGGACCACGACAGCTGGTCGGCGGGGTCCTTCTTCACCAACCCGATCCTCACGGAGGACGAGTTCGCCGCCTTCCACGCGCGCGTGGTGGACCGCCTCGGCCCGGACGTGGCGCCCCCCGCCTTCCCGACGGACGACGGACGCGTGAAGACCTCCGCCGCCTGGCTCATCGACAAGGCGGGCTTCACCAAGGGCTACGGAGAGGGCCGGGCCCGCATCTCCACCAAGCACACCCTCGCCCTCACCAACCGCGGCGGCGCGACCACGGAGGACCTGCTTGCCCTCGCCCGTGAGGTCGTCGCCGGAGTGCGGGACGCCTTCGGGGTCACGCTGGTCAATGAGCCGGTGACGGTGGGCGTCAGCCTCTGAGCCGCTGGTGGGGCCCCTGGTGGGCGGCTAGTAGGCCACGCCCACGCCCTGCTTCACCGTCGACAGATCGTCGATCACCGCCAGCATCGCGTGCGCCACATCGGCCCTTCCGATGAACCGCCCGCTGGTCGGCGTGCCACCCACGACCTTGCGGTAGACCCCCGTCACCGGCTTGTCCTGGAGCCTCGGCGGGCGCACGGACGTCCAGTCCGTCGCGCTGCTCGCGAGGTCGGCCTCCATGACCCGCAGGTCGTCGTACACGGGCTTCAGGATCTTGCTGACCAGCGATCCCACTAGCCGGTCGGTCAGCGGCTGACGCTCGGCCCGAGGGCCGACCGGGGCCGCGCTCACGACCACCAGCCTGCGTACCCCCTCGGCCTCCAGCGCGCGCACCACCGACCGCGTGAGCACGGTCGTGATCCCCGCGTCCGCCTTCTTGCGCGCCCCGAGCCCCGAGAGGACCGCGTCCCGCCCGGACACCGCCGCTCGCACGGCCTCCGGGTCGGTCGGATCCGCCCGGAACACCTCAAGGCCCTCTCCCGTCGCGCTCAGCCGCGCGGGGTCACGCACGACGGCCGTGACCTCATGGCCCGCCGCGAGTGCCTGCCGGACGATCTCCCCGCCGACACCGCCGGTCGCACCGAACACCGTGAGCTTCATTGCGCACCCTCCCCAAGTGGGTAAGTATTCACTCACCCCTAGAGTGAGTATTCGCTCACCCTCACGTCAAGCTTGGTTGGACGGCACATGCAGCAGAAGCCCACCCGGGCCCGCATCCTCGACGCGGCGCACGACCTCATGCTCACCATCGGCCTCGCCCGTGCCACCACCAAGGAGATCGCCAAGGCGGCGGGCTGCTCCGAAGCGGCCCTCTACAAGCACTTCGCGAGCAAGGAGGAGCTCTTCGTGGCCGTCCTCCAGGAGCGGCTGCCCCGGCTCGGCCCGCTCCTGCGCCGCCTCGTCGAGGACCCGGGGGAGCGCCCCGTGGAGGAGAACCTCACCGAGATCGCCCGCCTGGCCAGCCACTTCTACGCCCAGAGCTTCCCGATCGCGGCTTCCCTCTACGCCGAGACCAAGCTCAAGCGCCGCCACGAGGACTCCATGCGGGAGATGGGCACGGGCCCGCACGTGCCCATCGAGGCCCTCGACGCCTACCTGCGTGCCGAACGCGACGCCGGCCGCATCGACCCCGGAGCCGACACCTTCGCGGCCGCCTCGCTCCTCCTGGGCGCCTGCGCCCAGCGTGCCTTCGCCTACGACGCCACGGTCGGCAAGCAACCCCCGCAGCCCGTCGACGAGTTCGCCGCGGCCCTCGCCCGGACCCTCCTCGCGGGCATCAGCCGCTGAGCCACTCCTCGATCCCCGCCAGGAGCTTCTCCTGTATGCCGACGGGGGCGGCCGAGCCGCGGACCGACTGCCGGGCGAGCTCGGCGAGGTCAGCGTCGTCGAAGGCGTGGTGCTTGCGCGCGATCTCGTACTGCGCCGCGAGCCGCGACCCGAAGAGCAGCGGATCGTCGGCCCCCAGAGCCATCGGCACCCCGGCGTCGTACAAGGTCCGCAGCGGCACGTCCTCGGGCTTCTCGTAGACGCCGAGCGCCACGTTGGACGCCGGGCACACCTCGCAGGTCACGCCGCGCTCGGCGAGCCGCTTCAGGAGCCGCGGGTCCTCGGCCGCCCGCACCCCGTGCCCGATGCGCCCCGCGTGCAGGTCGTCCAGGCAGTCCCGCACCGAAGCGGGCCCGCTGAGCTCACCGCCGTGCGGCGCCGCGAGCAGGCCGCCGTCCCGTGCGATCGCGAAGGCTCGGTCGAAGTCACGTGCGAAGCCCCGGCGTTCGTCGTTGGAGAGCCCGAAGCCGACGACGCCGCGATCGGCGTACCGCACGGCGAGCCGGGCCAGCGTGCGGGCGTCCAGAGGGTGCTTCATGCGGTTCGCGGCGACGAGTACGCGCATTCCGAGGCCGGTGTCCCGCGAGGCGCTCTCGACGGCGTCCAGGATGATTTCCAGGGCCGGGATGAGCCCGCCCAGCCGCGGCGCGTACGACGTCGGATCGACCTGGATCTCCAGCCACCCCGACCCGTCCCGCAGATCCTCCTCCGCGGCCTCCCGCACCAGGCGCTGGATGTCCTCCGGCTCCCGCAGGCAGGACCGCGCCATGTCGTAGAGCCGCTGGAAGCGGAACCACCCGCGCTCATCGGTCGCCCGCAGCTGCGGAGGCTCGCCGCCGGTCAGCGCCGGGGGCAGCCGCACCCCGTACTTGTCGGCGAGTTCCAGCAGGGTCGTGGGCCGCATCGACCCGGTGAAGTGCAGGTGTAGATGGGCCTTCGGAAGCTCTCTTACGTCACGTACACGCTCCATTCCAGGATCTTGCCGTACGCACACGGCGTCCCGGAAGCCACTTTCCCCATCGGGGTCTTCCCCGAACGAAGAAGCGGGCGGCCTCCCCGAAGAGGGGAGGCCGCCCGCATACCAAAATTGGTAGGTGCTCAGTCGCGGGCCTCGGCCAGCAGCTTCTGGATCCGCGAGACGCCCTCGACGAGGTCCTCGTCACCCAGGGCGTACGAAAGACGCAGGTAACCCGGCGTCCCGAAAGCCTCGCCCGGAACGACCGCGACCTCGGCCTCCTCCAGGATCAGCGCGGCGAGCTCCACGGAGTCCTGCGGGCGCTTGCCCCGGATCTCCTTGCCGATGAGGGCCTTCACCGAGGGGTACGCGTAGAAGGCGCCCTCGGGCTCGGGGCAGAGCACGCCGTCGATCTCGTTCAGCATCCGCACGATCGTCTTGCGGCGCCGGTCGAAGGCCTCGCGCATCTTCTCGACGGCGGTCAGATCGCCGGACACGGCCGCGATGGCCGCGACCTGCGCGACGTTGGAGACGTTCGACGTGGCGTGCGACTGGAGGTTCGTCGCGGCCTTCACCACGTCCTTCGGGCCGATGATCCACCCCACGCGCCAGCCGGTCATCGCGTACGTCTTGGCGACTCCGTTGACCACGATGCACTTGTCGCGCAGCTCGGGCAGGATCGCGGGGAGCGAGGTGAACTTCGCGTCTCCGTAGACGAGGTGTTCGTAGATCTCGTCCGTCATCACCCACAGGCCGTGCTCGACGGCCCAGCGGCCGATCGCCTCGGCGTCGGCCTCGCTGTAGACGGCACCCGTCGGGTTGGACGGCGACACGAAGAGGACGACCTTCGTGCGCTCCGTGCGCGCGGCCTCCAGCTGCTCCACCGAGACGCGGTATCCCGTGGTCTCGTCGGCGACGACCTCGACCGGCACGCCGCCCGCGAGACGGATCGACTCCGGGTACGTCGTCCAGTAGGGAGCCGGGACGATGACCTCGTCGCCCGGGTCGAGGATCGCGGCGAACGCCTGGTAAATGGCCTGCTTGCCGCCGTTCGTCACCAGGATCTGCGAGGCGTCGACCTCGTACCCGGAGTCGCGCAGCGTCTTCGCGGCGATCGCGGCCTTGAGCTCGGGGAGCCCGCCCGCGGGGGTGTAGCGGTGGTACTTCGGGTTCTTGCAGGCCTCGACGGCGGCTTCGACGATGTAGTCGGGCGTCGGGAAATCGGGCTCACCCGCGCCGAACCCGATCACCGGCCGCCCGGCGGCCTTGAGGGCCTTCGCCTTGGCGTCGACGGCGAGGGTCGCGGACTCGGAGATCGCGCCGATGCGGGCGGAGACCCGGCGCTCGGTGGGAGAAGTGGAAGCGCTCATCACCCCATCGTTCCAGACCCGAAAGACCCCCGGCACACGGGTTTCGGTGTTTGCCGGGGGGCCGCCGAAACTGTTTCTGTTCGACGGAGGGCCGTGGAGCACGTACACTCACTGCTCGTTGGCCCTCACCGGCCGCGCCCTCTCATCGCACTCAGTGCAGTCGGGTGGATGCGGTAGGTTGGGGGAAATCAAAGGGTCGTAGCTCAATTGGTAGAGCACTGGTCTCCAAAACCAGCGGTTGGGGGTTCAAGTCCCTCCGGCCCTGCTACACACTCCTCTCGCCAGGATGTGTGCGCATGTACGTACTGCATTGCACCGCCGTGCGGCTCAACCGGGCGCGGCACGGCCACGACCCGGAATCAGGTGAGGACGAGTGACGGACGCCGTGGGCTCCATCGACATGCCTGATGCCCAGGACGAGGCGCCGGAGTCCAAGAAGAAGGGCCGCAAGGGCGGCAAGCGCGGCAAGAAGGGCCCGTTCGGCCGTCTCGCGCTCTTCTACCGCCAGATCGTCGCGGAGCTCCGCAAGGTCGTCTGGCCGACTCGCAGTCAGCTCACGACGTACACCTCCGTGGTGATTGTCTTCGTCGTCATCATGATCGGTCTGGTGACCGTGATTGACTATGGGTTCAACCAGGCCGTCAAGTACGTCTTCGGCTGAGCCGATGGCTGAGCCGAGAGCGAAGGGCGCCGTACCCGGCGCCCGTTTCGCGCGTTCCACCCCTCTGTATCCAGGAAGAAGCAGCCACCGTGTCTGACCCGAACCTGAACGACGCCGTTGAGCCGCGCGTGGATTCCGCGGAGTCCGTGGAGGACCAGCTCGACATCGTCGAGGCGGCGGACGCCGAGGACCCGGACCAGGCCGAGGCTGCTGACGCCGCCGCGGGCGCACCCGCCGAAGAAGCGGCCCTGCACTTCGAGGCCGACGCCGAGTCCGTGGACGACGCCGAGGCCGGCGATGAAGCCGCCGAGTCCGACGAGGCCGTCGCCGAGGACGAGTCCGAAGAGGCCGCCGAGTCCGAAGAGGCCGCCGAGTCCGCAGAGGACGAGGAGGAGGCCGAGCCGGTCGACCCGATCGTGGCCCTGCGCGAAGAGCTCCGCACCCTCCCCGGCGAGTGGTACGTCATCCACACGTACGCCGGTTACGAGAACCGCGTGAAGACCAACCTCGAGCAGCGTGCCGTCTCGCTGAACGTCGAGGACTTCATCTTCCAGGCCGAGGTGCCGCAGGAAGAGGTCGCGCAGATCAAGAACGGCGAGCGCAAGACCGTCCGTCAGAACAAGCTCCCCGGGTACGTCCTGGTGCGCATGGACCTGACGAACGAGTCCTGGGGCGTCGTCCGCAACACCCCCGGCGTCACCGGCTTCGTGGGCAACGCCTACGACCCGTACCCGCTGACCCTGGACGAGATCGTCAAGATGCTCGCTCCGGAGGCCGAGGAGAAGGCCGCTCGCGAGGCCGCCGAGGCCGAGGGCAAGCCGGCTCCGTCCCGCAAGGTCGAGGTCCAGGTTCTGGACTTCGAGGTCGGCGACTCGGTCACGGTCACCGATGGCCCGTTCGCGACGCTGCAGGCGACGATCAACGAGATCAACGCCGACTCGAAGAAGGTCAAGGGCCTCGTCGAGATCTTCGGCCGCGAGACCCCGGTCGAGCTCAGCTTCGACCAGATCCAGAAGAACTAGCCTTCGCGGCTCCCTCTGGAACATACGCTTCCGAACAGGTCAGACGGGCTCTCAAAGCCTGTCTGACCTGCTCGGTTTTTGGCCGCGCGACTATACCCGTTATCGTTGTGCGGTATGCCTCCATCCGGATGACTGGATGGTGGCTGGAAACTCTCACTAGGACCCGGAGAGAGCAATGCCTCCCAAGAAGAAGAAGGTCACGGGGCTTATCAAGCTCCAGATCCAGGCCGGCGCAGCCAACCCGGCCCCGCCGGTCGGCCCCGCGCTGGGCCAGCACGGCGTCAACATCATGGAGTTCTGCAAGGCCTACAACGCCGCGACCGAGTCGCAGCGTGGCTGGGTCATCCCGGTGGAGATCACGGTCTACGAAGACCGCTCCTTCACCTTCGTGACCAAGACTCCGCCGGCCGCCAAGATGATCCTCAAGGCCGCGGGTGTCGAGAAGGGCTCCGGCGAGCCGCACAAGACCAAGGTCGCCAAGATCACCGAGGCGCAGGTCCGCGAGATCGCCACCACCAAGATGGAAGACCTCAACGCCAACGACCTGGACGCCGCGTCGAAGATCATCGCCGGCACCGCCCGTTCCATGGGCATCACGGTCGAGGGCTGAGAGCTTTCCCCGTCTGACCTTTCTCAGTGGTAGGGCCACGCGCCGGCCCGCACCACGACTCCACACCTGAAACCACAGGAGCAGAAGTGAAGCGCAGCAAGACTCTCCGCGCTGCGGACGCCAAGATCGACCGGGACAAGCTCTACGCCCCGCTCGAGGCCGTCCGTCTCGCCAAGGAGACCTCCGCGACCAAGTTCGACGGCACCGTCGAGGTCGCCTTCCGCCTGGGTGTCGACCCGCGCAAGGCCGACCAGATGGTCCGTGGCACCGTGAACCTCCCGCACGGCACCGGCAAGACCGCCCGGGTCCTGGTCTTCGCGACCGGTGACCGTGCTGCGGCCGCGGAAGCCGCTGGGGCCGACATCGTCGGCGCCGACGAGCTCATCGACGAGGTCGCCAAGGGTCGCCTGGACTTCGACGCCGTCGTCGCCACCCCGGACCTCATGGGCAAGGTCGGCCGTCTCGGCCGCGTGCTCGGTCCGCGTGGTCTGATGCCGAACCCGAAGACCGGCACCGTGACCCCCGACGTCGTGAAGGCTGTCAACGACATCAAGGGCGGCAAGATCGAGTTCCGCGTCGACAAGCACTCGAACCTGCACTTCATCATCGGCAAGGTGTCCTTCGACGACACCAAGCTGGTGGAGAACTACGCCGCGGCGCTGGAGGAGATCCTCCGTCTGAAGCCGTCGGCCGCCAAGGGTCGCTACATCAAGAAGGCCGCGCTCACCACCACGATGGGCCCCGGCATTCCGCTGGACAGCAACCGCACCCGTAACCTCCTCGTCGAGGAGGACCCGGCCGCCGTCTGAATCTGACGGCAGCCGCGTCGCGTACGCGTTTGTGATGACGGGCCCCGCAACCTTTCGAGGTGCGGGGCCCGTCCTCGTATGCGTGCATGTCCGTCAGGTCGTCGGGGGACTGCGCTAGCGTGCGGGATTCACACGATGCAAGGGGTGGGATGTCATGAACAGCACGACCATGCGACGCGCGGGCCTTTCGATCGCGGTGGCCGCCGCGCTGACCGGGGTCGCGGCCTGTGGCTCCTCCGGCGGCGAGGGCGGCGAGGGCGGCGGGAAGGGCAAGGGGAAGGGCTCCGTGGCCCTCAGCCCGATAGCCGCCCTGCGCACCATCGAGAACAAGACCGACGACGCCGACTCGGCCAAGGTCGAGGGCAAGACGGTCATGGGCAGCAAGATGTCGATGGACATGACGGGCGCCATGGAGTGGTCGGACGGCATCACCGGCAACATGACGGCGACCCTCACGGGCGGCACCCAGGCCGAGCAGATGGAGCAGATGGGGCAGTCGAAGATCGACTACCGCTATCTGAAGCACGGGTTCTACGCGAACATGGGCGAAAAGTTCGCGGAGCAGGCGGGCGGCGGCAAGCACTGGATCGAGTACGACTACGCCACGCTGGCCGAGATCAGCGGCGCTGCCGGTGATGCCTTCAAGGACCAGATGCAGAACTCCACCCCGAACCAGTCGATCAAGATGCTGCTCGCCTCCGGTGACGTGAAGCGCGTGGGCGAGGAGACCGTGCGGGGGACGAAGGCGACCCACTACTCCGGGACGGTCGACGCCGCGGACTTCACCGGCAAGCACTCGGATCTCGACGCCGAGCAGATGACCGAGCTGCGGAAGCAGTTCAAGCAGCTTGGTCTGAGCAAGCAGACGATCGACATCTGGGTCGACGGCGACGACCTGCTGGTCAAGAAGGCCGAGAAGGGCGAGATGGCGGACGGTGCCTTCTCCCAGACCGCCTACTACAGCGACTACGGCACCCCGGTGTCCGTGGAGAAGCCCCCGGCCGCGGACACCATGAGCTTCAAGGACCTCATGAACCAGCAGCCGAAGGCCTGACCTCGGAGGTCGGGTATTCTCGCCAGACCGAAATGTGTCGATCATGTGTTCCTAGGGGTGGGGTCATGACTGGAAAGAGAGTGGCGGGCGCCGTGCTTGCCACCGCGCTGCTGTGCACGGGCGCGGTGGCCTGCGGAGGCTCCGACGACGGCAAGGCCAAGGGGGCGGGCTCGGGGGAGACGCAGTCCCGCTCGCAGGTGACCGAGGTCATCACGGCCGCGTACGAGAAGACCGCGAAGGCCAAGTCGGCCAAGGTCGAGATGACGATGACGGCGCCCAAGTCGATGGGCGGCGGCTCCGGTGACATGAAGATGTCCGGCGTCATGGGCTGGGACCCGACCGTCATGGATATGACGATGTCGGGCTCGGCGCTCACGGACAACGACCCCGAGGCTCCGGAGAAGGTCCGGATGCTCTGGCTCGACAACGTGATGTACATGGACATGGGGGCTGTCGCCGCCAGGGACATGGACGGCAAGCAGTGGGTCAAGATGGACCTGAACACCATCGCGGAGCAGGTCGGCGACGAGAAGGCCGCCAAGCAGCTCACCGGCGGCCTGGACAGCATGAACCAGGACCCTGCGCAGCAGCTCGCGATGCTCCTGGACTCACCGAACCTCAAGCACGTCGGCTCGGCCGAGGTCGACGGCGTGGAGACCCAGCGTTACAAGGGCAGGCTCTCCGTCAAGGAAATGATGGAGTCCAACAAGGGCCTCGACGAGATGCTCGGCAAGAGCGAGCGCGAGGAACTGCTCAAGGGCATCGAGAAGTCGGGGATCAAGGGGTACGACACCGAGGTCTGGGTCAACGAGGACGACTACCCCGTCCGCATGGACATCGACATCAAGTCCCCCGAGGGCACGATGAAGACGTCCCAGAAGTTCACCGACTACGGCGCCGCCGCCGAGGTGACACCGCCGCCGGCCGGAAAGACCTTCGACCTGATGGACATGTTCAAGGAGCTGGAGGGTCTCGGGAAGCCGGGCTCCGACAGCGACGTCTGACAGCGGCTCCGGACCGATTTGCCTGACGCGAACCCGTTCGCGTACTCTTCCACAGAAGCCAAAGACCGCTGGTCGTTGCCGTGTCCTCGTAAGAGGGTGCGGTGGCCGAAGGATCCGCTGAAACTGCGGACGACCCGCGTAGGTGACTGTGGAAGTGCTCCCGGACGGGATTCCGTCGGGTCGAGCCCATGCCCTGGCGCCTGCGCCGGGGCGTTTTGTTTTGTCAGCCCCTTTTGAGCGGTCCTCATCACCCGGAAGGAGGCCGACGCTCTATGCCGACGCCCGACAAGGCTGCCGCGGTAGCCGAGCTCACGGACAAGTTCCGCAGCTCGAACGCCGCCGTGCTGACCGAGTACCGGGGTCTCACCGTGGCCCAGCTCAAGCAGCTGCGCCGCTCCCTCGGTGAGAACTCCGAGTACGCCGTGGTGAAGAACACGCTGACCAAGATCGCGGCCAACGAGGCCGGGATCAACACGCTGGACGACCTGTTCTCGGGTCCGACGGCGGTTGCCTTCGTCACCGGTGACCCGGTGGAGTCGGCGAAGGGTCTTCGTGACTTCGCCAAGGACAACCCCAACCTCATCATCAAGGGCGGTGTCCTTGACGGTAAGGCGCTGTCCGCCGATGAGTTCAAGAAGCTCGCGGACCTCGAGTCCCGCGAGGTTCTGCTCGCCAAGCTGGCCGGTGCGCTGAAGGGCAAGCAGACGCAGACTGCGCAGCTCTTCCAGGCTCTGCCGTCGAAGTTCGTCCGCACCGCGGAAGCGCTTCGCGCCAAGAAGGCCGAGCAGGGCGGTGCCGAGTAATTCGGCTCGCGCATTGATCGCCGCCCGCTAGGGCGACGGTCGCAGCGGGCCAAACGTACGCCCGCCTTCATGTACACCCGGCACCAGCCGAATTAGTGGAAGGATCGCCCATCATGGCGAAGCTCAGCCAGGAAGACCTGCTTGCTCAGTTCGAGGAGCTCACCCTCATCGAGCTCTCCGAGTTCGTGAAGGCCTTCGAGGAGAAGTTCGACGTCACCGCCGCCGCCGCGGTCGCCGCTGCCCCGGTCGGCCCGGGTGCCGTTGCCGAGGCCGTCGAGGAGCAGGACGAGTTCGACGTCGTCCTCACCGGCGCCGGCGAGAAGAAGATCCAGGTCATCAAGGTCGTGCGTGAGCTGACCTCCCTGGGCCTGAAGGAGGCCAAGGACCTCGTCGACGGCACCCCGAAGCCGGTCCTCGAGAAGGTCGCCAAGGAGGCCGCCGAGAAGGCTGCCGAGTCCCTCAAGGCTGCCGGCGCCTCGGTCGAGGTCAAGTAACCTCGCGAGTCCGCTGACTCCTTTTGAGCGTCGTTCAGGCGACGCCTCGCCAAGGGCGATCACCCATCTGGGTGGTCGCCCTTCGGCGTTCTCCGGCGCACCCCGACGGCTGCCTTGCGTAGCCCGCCCCGACGAGTATGGTGATCTTCGTTGTGCCTCGGAACGGCCGTGACGGTGACGCCCCGAGAGCCAAGTCGGGGCAGGGGGGCCTTGACGAACCGCACGCAGCGCGCAATTCTCAGGACGCGTCGTCACAACGATCCGCATCCGAGGCATGGATCGACGGCGAAGAGGGCAGTATCGATGTGCATCGAGGGCGTGGCTTGCAGCAGGGGTTGAGAACAACGAGGGTCTTCAAAAACCCGCACTGGACATCAGTGGGCCTAGTGGCTACACTGACCCTTTGCGCTGCCTGTTAGCTGCCTCCTGCCCGTCACCAGGGGCATGCCCATGCTTGAGCACTGTGGAACGAATCTTCCCTGACCGGGGAATTCTGTCTCTGTGTCCAGCCTGGGACCGGTACGCGCGTAGTGAGTCCGAGCCCTCGGAAGGACCCCCTCTTGGCCGCCTCGCGCACTGCCTCGACCGCGAATACGAACAACGGCGCCAGCACCGCCCCGCTGCGCATCTCCTTTGCAAAGATCAGGGAGCCCCTCGAGGTTCCGAACCTTCTTGCGCTGCAGACCGAGAGCTTTGACTGGCTGCTCGGGAATGAAGCGTGGAAGGCTCGTGTCGAGGCGGCTCTCGACAGTGGACAGGACGTCCCCACCAAGTCCGGTCTGGAAGAGATCTTCGAGGAGATCTCTCCGATCGAGGACTTCTCCGGGTCGATGTCCTTGACGTTCCGCGACCACCGTTTTGAGCCTCCGAAGAACTCCATCGACGAGTGCAAGGAGCGCGACTTCACGTTCGCCGCCCCGCTCTTCGTCACCGCGGAGTTCACCAACAACGAGACCGGCGAGATCAAGTCCCAGACGGTCTTCATGGGCGATTTCCCGCTCATGACGAACAAGGGCACCTTCGTCATCAACGGCACCGAGCGTGTCGTCGTGTCGCAGCTGGTCCGTTCGCCGGGTGTCTACTTCGATTCCTCGATCGACAAGACGTCCGACAAGGACATCTTCTCCGCCAAGATCATCCCGTCCCGGGGTGCCTGGCTGGAGATGGAGATCGACAAGCGCGACATGGTCGGTGTGCGCATCGACCGCAAGCGCAAGCAGTCGGTCACCGTTCTGCTCAAGGCTCTCGGTTGGACGACCGAGCAGATCCTCGAGGAGTTCGGCGAGTACGAGTCCATGCGCGCCACCCTGGAGAAGGACCACACCCAGGGCCAGGACGACGCGCTGCTCGACATCTACCGCAAGCTCCGTCCGGGCGAGCCGCCGACGCGCGAGGCTGCTCAGACGCTGCTTGAGAACCTCTACTTCAACCCCAAGCGCTACGACCTCGCGAAGGTCGGCCGCTACAAGGTCAACAAGAAGCTGGGTGCGGACGCTCCGCTCGACGCGGGCATCCTCACGGTCGAGGACATCATCGCCTCGATCAAGTACCTGGTGAAGCTGCACGCCGGTGAGGTCGAGACCGTTGGTGACAGCGGTACGTCGATCGTCGTCGAGACCGACGACATCGACCACTTCGGCAACCGTCGTCTGCGTAACGTCGGCGAGCTCATCCAGAACCAGGTCCGCACGGGTCTGGCTCGTATGGAGCGCGTCGTCCGCGAGCGCATGACGACTCAGGACGTCGAGGCGATCACGCCGCAGACCCTGATCAACATCCGGCCGGTCGTCGCCTCCATCAAGGAGTTCTTCGGCACCAGCCAGCTGTCGCAGTTCATGGACCAGAACAACCCGCTGTCGGGTCTCACCCACAAGCGCCGTCTGTCGGCGCTTGGCCCGGGTGGTCTCTCCCGTGAGCGGGCCGGCTTCGAGGTCCGTGACGTGCACCCGTCTCACTACGGCCGCATGTGCCCGATTGAGACCCCTGAAGGCCCGAACATCGGTCTGATCGGTTCGCTCGCCTCGTACGGCCGCGTCAACGCGTTCGGCTTCGTCGAGACGCCGTACCGCAAGGTCGTCGAGGGCGTCGTCACCGACGACGTCGACTACCTCACGGCCGACGAAGAAGACCGCTTCGTGATCGCCCAGGCCAACGCCGTGCTCGGCGAGGACATGCGCTTCACCGAGTCGCGCGTCCTGGTCCGCCGTCGTGGCGGCGAGATCGACTACATCCCCGGCGACGACGTCGACTACATGGACGTCTCGCCGCGCCAGATGGTGTCGGTCGCGACCGCGATGATCCCGTTCCTCGAGCACGATGACGCCAACCGTGCCCTCATGGGCGCGAACATGATGCGTCAGGCCGTGCCGCTGATCACCGCCGAGGCTCCCCTCGTCGGCACCGGCATGGAGTACCGCTGTGCGGTCGACGCCGGTGACGTGATCAAGGCCGAGAAGCCGGGTGTGGTCCAGGAGGTCTCCGCGGACTACGTCACGGTCACGAACGACGACGGCACGTACACCACGTACCGCATCGCCAAGTTCTCCCGGTCGAACCAGGGCACCTCGGTCAACCAGAAGGTTGTCGTCGACGAGGGCGCCCGCGTGATCGAGGGCCAGGTCCTGGCCGACGGTCCCGCGACCGAAGAGGGCGAGATGGCCCTCGGCAAGAACCTGCTCGTGGCGTTCATGCCCTGGGAGGGTCACAACTACGAGGACGCGATCATCCTGTCGCAGCGCCTCGTACAGGACGACGTCCTCTCCTCGATCCACATCGAGGAGCACGAGGTCGACGCCCGTGACACCAAGCTGGGCCCGGAGGAGATCACCCGGGACATCCCGAACGTCTCCGAAGAGGTCCTCGCCGACCTCGACGAGCGCGGCATCATCCGTATCGGTGCCGAGGTCGTCGCCGGCGACATCCTCGTCGGCAAGGTCACGCCCAAGGGTGAGACCGAGCTGACCCCCGAGGAGCGTCTGCTCCGCGCGATCTTCGGTGAGAAGGCGCGCGAGGTGCGCGACACCTCGCTGAAGGTGCCGCACGGTGAGATCGGCAAGGTCATCGGCGTACGCGTCTTCGACCGTGAAGAGGGCGACGAGCTGCCGCCGGGCGTGAACCAGCTGGTTCGTGTCTACGTGGCGCAGAAGCGCAAGATCACGGACGGTGACAAGCTCGCCGGTCGTCACGGAAACAAGGGCGTCATCTCCAAGATCCTTCCGATCGAGGACATGCCCTTCCTCGAGGACGGCACGCCCGTCGACATCATCCTCAACCCGCTGGGTGTCCCGTCCCGAATGAACCCGGGTCAGGTCCTGGAGATCCACCTCGGCTGGCTCGCCAGCCAGGGCTGGGACGTCTCCGGTCTCAGCGAGGAGTGGGCGCAGAGCCTGCAGCGCATCGGCGCCGACCAGGTCGCCCCGCGGACGAACGTCGCGACTCCGGTCTTCGACGGCGCCCGCGAGGACGAGCTGACCGGCCTCCTCGAGCACACCGTCCCGAACCGCGACGGCGACCGCATGGTCCTCCCGTCCGGCAAGGCGCGGCTGTTCGACGGTCGCTCCGGCGAGCCGTTCCCGGACCCGATCTCGATCGGGTACATGTACATCCTCAAGCTGCACCACCTGGTCGACGACAAGCTCCACGCCCGTTCGACCGGTCCGTACTCCATGATCACCCAGCAGCCGCTGGGTGGTAAGGCTCAGTTCGGTGGTCAGCGCTTCGGTGAGATGGAGGTGTGGGCGCTCGAGGCTTATGGCGCCGCGTACGCACTCCAGGAGCTCCTGACGATCAAGTCCGACGACGTGACCGGCCGCGTGAAGGTCTACGAGGCCATCGTCAAGGGCGAGAACATCCCCGAGCCCGGCATTCCCGAGTCCTTCAAGGTGCTCATCAAGGAAATGCAGTCGCTCTGCCTCAACGTGGAGGTGCTGTCCTCGGACGGCATGTCCATCGAGATGCGCGACACCGACGAGGACGTCTTCCGCGCGGCGGAGGAGCTCGGCATCGACCTGTCCCGGCGCGAGCCGAGCAGCGTCGAAGAGGTCTGACGGGTCTGGCCGGGACCTCCTCGTGAGGTCCCGGCCCCGCCCCGGACCCGTACAGACCATGATTGAGACTCGACCCCGAAAGAGGGATTGACGACAAAGTGCTCGACGTCAACTTCTTCGACGAGCTGCGGATCGGCCTTGCCACCGCGGACGACATCCGACAGTGGTCCCACGGCGAGGTCAAGAAGCCGGAGACCATCAACTACCGCACGCTCAAGCCCGAAAAGGACGGACTCTTCTGCGAGAAGATCTTCGGTCCGACCCGGGACTGGGAGTGCTACTGCGGTAAGTACAAGCGTGTCCGCTTCAAGGGCATCATCTGCGAGCGCTGCGGCGTCGAGGTCACTCGCGCCAAGGTGCGTCGTGAGCGGATGGGCCACATTGAGCTGGCCGCCCCTGTCACGCACATCTGGTACTTCAAGGGCGTCCCGTCGCGCCTCGGCTACCTGCTTGATCTCGCCCCGAAGGACCTCGAGAAGGTCATCTACTTCGCGGCGTACATGATCACGTTCGTGGACGAGGAGCGCCGTACGCGTGACCTGCCCTCCCTGGAGGCGCACGTCTCCGTGGAGCGTCAGCAGGTCGAGAACCGTCGCGACTCCGACCTGGAGGCCCGCGCCAAGAAGCTCGAGACCGACCTGGCCGAGCTCGAGGCCGAGGGCGCCAAGGCCGACGTACGCCGCAAGGTGCGCGAAGGTGCCGAGCGTGAGATGAAGCAGCTGCGTGACCGTGCGCAGCGCGAGATCGACCGTCTCGACGAGGTCTGGAACCGCTTCAAGAACCTCAAGGTCCAGGACCTGGAGGGTGACGAGCTGCTCTACCGCGAGCTGCGTGACCGCTTCGGCACGTACTTCGACGGTTCGATGGGTGCCGCTGCACTGCAGAAGCGCCTTGAGTCGTTCGACCTGGATGAGGAAGCCGAGCGGCTTCGCGAGATCATCCGTACCGGCAAGGGCCAGAAGAAGACCCGTGCGCTCAAGCGCCTCAAGGTCGTCTCCGCGTTCCTGCAGACCAGCAACAGCCCCAAGGGCATGGTGCTCGACTGCGTGCCGGTCATCCCGCCGGACCTGCGTCCGATGGTGCAGCTGGACGGTGGCCGCTTCGCGACCTCCGACCTGAACGACCTGTACCGCCGCGTCATCAACCGCAACAACCGCCTGAAGCGGCTTCTCGACCTCGGTGCTCCCGAGATCATCGTGAACAACGAGAAGCGCATGCTCCAGGAGGCCGTGGACGCCCTCTTCGACAACGGTCGTCGTGGTCGCCCGGTCACCGGTCCCGGTAACCGCCCGCTGAAGTCCCTGAGCGACATGCTCAAGGGCAAGCAGGGTCGTTTCCGTCAGAACCTTCTCGGTAAGCGTGTGGACTACTCCGCGCGTTCCGTGATCGTCGTCGGCCCGCAGCTGAAGCTGCACCAGTGTGGTCTGCCGAAGGCCATGGCACTGGAGCTCTTCAAGCCGTTCGTGATGAAGCGCCTGGTTGACCTCAACCACGCGCAGAACATCAAGTCGGCGAAGCGCATGGTCGAGCGCGGCCGCACGGTCGTGTACGACGTCCTGGAAGAGGTCATCGCCGAGCACCCGGTTCTCCTGAACCGTGCGCCGACGCTGCACCGCCTCGGCATCCAGGCCTTCGAGCCGCAGCTGGTCGAGGGCAAGGCCATTCAGATCCACCCGCTCGTCTGCACCGCGTTCAACGCGGACTTCGACGGTGACCAGATGGCCGTGCACCTGCCGCTCTCCGCGGAGGCGCAGGCCGAGGCCCGCATCCTGATGCTGTCCTCGAACAACATCCTGAAGCCGGCAGACGGCCGTCCCGTCACCATGCCGACCCAGGACATGGTTCTCGGTCTCTTCTTCCTCACGACGGACGAGGAAGAGCGCAAGGTCATCGGTGAGGGCCGTTCGTTCGGTTCCTCCGCCGAGGCGACCATGGCGTTCGACGCCAAGGAGCTCTCGCTCCAGGCGAAGGTCGACATCCGCTTCCCGGTGGGCACCATCCCGCCGCGCGGCTGGACCCCGCCGGCCGTCGAAGAGGGCGAGCAGGAGTACCAGCAGGGCGACAGCTTCCGGCTGCGTACGACCCTGGGCCGCGCGCTCTTCAACGAGCTGCTGCCCGAGGACTACCCGTTCGTCGACTACTCGGTGGGCAAGAAGCAGCTCTCCGAGATCGTCAACGACCTGGCCGAGCGCTACCCCAAGGTCATCGTGGCGGCGACGCTCGACAACCTGAAGGCGGCGGGCTTCTTCTGGGCGACCCGTTCCGGTGTCACCGTGGCCATCTCCGACGTCGTGGTCCCCGAGGCCAAGAAGGCGATCGTCGCGGGCTACGAGGCGCAGGACGAGAAGGTCCAGAAGCAGTACGAGCGCGGTCTGATCACCAAGGACGAGCGCACGCAGGAGCTCATCGCGATCTGGACCAAGGCGACCAACGAGGTTGCCGAGGCGATGAACGCGAACTTCCCCAAGACGAACCCCATCTTCATGATGGTTGACTCGGGTGCCCGAGGAAACATGATGCAGATGCGTCAGATCGCCGGTATGCGTGGTCTGGTGTCGAACGCCAAGAACGAGACGATCCCGCGTCCGATTAAGGCCTCCTTCCGTGAAGGCCTGTCGGTGCTCGAGTACTTCATCTCGACTCACGGTGCTCGTAAGGGTCTTGCGGACACGGCTCTCCGTACCGCTGACTCCGGTTACCTCACCCGTCGTCTGGTCGACGTCTCGCAGGACGTCATCATTCGCGAGGAGGACTGTGGCACCGAGCGCGGTCTGAAGCTGAAGATCGCGGTCAAGGGCGAGGACGGTGTGCTCCGCAAGACGGAGAACGTCGAGACCTCGGTGTACGCCCGCATGCTGGCCGAGGACGTCGTCATCGACGGCAAGGTCATCGCGCCGGCGAATGTCGACCTCGGTGACGTGCTCATCGACGCCCTGGTCGCCAACGGCGTCGAGGAGGTCAAGACCCGTTCGGTCCTGACCTGTGAGTCCGCGGTCGGCACCTGTGCCTTCTGCTACGGCCGTTCGCTCGCCACCGGCAAGCTGGTCGACATCGGTGAGGCGGTCGGCATCATCGCCGCCCAGTCCATCGGTGAGCCCGGCACGCAGCTGACGATGCGTACGTTCCACACCGGTGGTGTGGCCGGTGACGACATCACCCAGGGTCTGCCCCGTGTCGTCGAGCTCTTCGAGGCTCGTACGCCCAAGGGTGTCGCCCCGATCTCGGAGGCGGCAGGCCGCATCCGTATCGAGGAGACCGAGAAGACCAAGAAGATCGTCGTCACGCCGGACGACGGCAGCGACGAGACTCCCTTCCCGATCTCGAAGCGCGCCAAGGTCCTCGTGCGTGAGGGTGACCACGTCGAGGTGGGCCAGAAGCTCACCTTCGGTGCCACCAACCCGCACGACGTGCTGCGGATCCTCGGTCAGCGCGCGGTCCAGGTCCACCTGGTCGGCGAAGTCCAGAAGGTCTACAACAGCCAGGGCGTGTCGATCCACGACAAGCACATCGAGATCATCATCCGGCAGATGCTGCGCCGCGTGACGATCATCGAGTCCGGCGACGCCGAGCTGCTGCCGGGCGAGCTCGTCGAGCGCTCGAAGTTCGAGACCGAGAACCGTCGTGTGGTCACGGAAGGCGGCCACCCGGCCTCCGGCCGTCCGCAGCTGATGGGTATCACCAAGGCCTCGCTGGCGACGGAGTCGTGGCTGTCCGCGGCTTCCTTCCAGGAGACGACCAGGGTCCTGACGGACGCGGCGATCAACGCCAAGTCCGACTCCCTGATCGGCCTCAAGGAGAACGTCATCATCGGTAAGCTCATCCCGGCCGGTACGGGTCTCTCCCGCTACCGCAACATCCGGGTGGAGCCGACCGAAGAGGCCAAGGCAGCGATGTACTCGGCCGTCGGCTACGACGACATCGACTACTCGCCCTTCGGGACGGGGTCGGGTCAGGCTGTGCCGCTGGAGGACTACGACTACGGGCCTTACAACCAGTAAGACCTACGTCTGTTGAAGGGCGGTCACCCCGAGGGGGGTGGCCGCCCTTCGGCGTTTGCCCGCGGGCGTTGCCCGGCGGCCGGACGGCATGACGTACGGCACAGTCGCGGGGGAGTAGCTGCCGTGGGCCTGAGGCGCCGTTGCCAGAGCCAGAAGCCGCTGCCACTCAGTCCGGACCCCCGGGCGCCGTAGTGGCCGTGAGGGCCGCTGTCAAGGCTTTCCGGGGGCTTCCCTGATCCGGCGAGATGCCCGGCGTGTCGGGGCGCATCGCATTTGTTTTGACCAACCCCGATGAGGTAGGTACGCTCAGACCTTGTGCCTGGGGTGTGCCTGGGCTCGCGCGCGTGTCTTCAGCCGCAGCGTGAGTCCGAGAACGGCCACCGTAATCTGCGCCTCTTTCCGCCTTGCGGCGGGAGTCTGCAGTATTCGACACACCCGACCGCGTGGGTCGGCGACGTTCCAGGTTAGCTTTACTATTCGGCACACAGAAACCGGAGAAGTAGTGCCTACGATCCAGCAGCTGGTCCGGAAGGGCCGGCAGGACAAGGTCGAGAAGAACAAGACGCCCGCACTCGAGGGTTCGCCCCAGCGCCGCGGCGTCTGCACGCGTGTGTTCACGACCACCCCGAAGAAGCCGAACTCGGCCCTCCGTAAGGTCGCGCGTGTGCGTCTGACCTCCGGGATCGAGGTTACGGCCTACATTCCGGGTGAGGGACACAACCTGCAGGAGCACTCCATCGTGCTCGTGCGTGGTGGCCGTGTGAAGGACCTGCCGGGTGTTCGTTACAAGATCATCCGCGGCTCCCTTGACACCCAGGGTGTCAAGAACCGCAAGCAGGCCCGCAGCCGCTACGGCGCCAAGAAGGAGAAGTAGAAATGCCTCGTAAGGGCCCCGCCCCGAAGCGCCCGGTCATCATCGACCCGGTCTATGGTTCTCCTCTGGTGACCTCCCTCATCAACAAGGTGCTGCTGAACGGCAAGCGCTCCACCGCCGAGCGCATCGTGTACGGCGCCATGGAGGGCCTTCGCGAGAAGACCGGCAACGACCCGGTCATCACGCTCAAGCGCGCGCTCGAGAACATCAAGCCGACCCTCGAGGTCAAGTCCCGCCGCGTCGGCGGTGCGACCTACCAGGTTCCGATCGAGGTCAAGCCCGGTCGCGCCAACACGCTGGCCCTGCGCTGGCTGGTCGGCTACTCCCGCGCCCGTCGCGAGAAGACGATGACCGAGCGTCTCCTCAACGAGCTCCTCGACGCCTCCAACGGCCTTGGTGCCGCTGTGAAGAAGCGTGAGGACACCCACAAGATGGCCGAGTCCAACAAGGCCTTCGCGCACTACCGCTGGTAGTCGCTACCCACATCGAGACCGAGAGAAGACTGAGCCGATATGGCTACCACTTCACTTGACCTGGCCAAGGTGCGCAACATCGGCATCATGGCCCACATCGACGCGGGCAAGACGACGACCACCGAGCGGATCCTGTTCTACACCGGTGTCTCGTACAAGATCGGTGAGGTTCACGACGGCGCCGCGACGATGGACTGGATGGAGCAGGAGCAGGAGCGTGGCATCACGATCACCTCTGCTGCCACCACCTGTCACTGGCCGCTGAACGACGTCGACCACACCATCAACATCATCGACACCCCGGGCCACGTCGACTTCACCGTCGAGGTGGAGCGTTCGCTCCGCGTGCTCGACGGTGCCGTGACGGTGTTCGACGGCGTCGCCGGTGTTGAGCCCCAGTCCGAGACCGTGTGGCGTCAGGCGGACCGCTACGGCGTCCCGCGCATCTGCTTCGTCAACAAGCTCGACCGTACGGGTGCCGAGTTCCACCGCTGCGTCGACATGATCGTCGACCGCCTCGGTGCGACCCCGATCGTCATGCAGCTGCCCATCGGCGCAGAGGCTGACTTCAAGGGTGTCGTCGACCTCGTCACGATGAAGGCGTTCGTCTGGTCCGCAGAGACCAAGCTGGGCGAGGCGTACGACATCGTCGACATCCCCGCGACGCACACCGAGGCCGCCGATGAGTGGCGCGGGAAGCTCCTCGAGGCTGTCGCCGAGAACGACGAGCAGATGATGGAGCTGTACCTCGAGGGCCAGGAGCCCACCGAGGAGCAGCTGTACGAGGCGATCCGCCGCGTCACCATCGCCTCCGGCAAGGGCGGCGACACCACCGTCACCCCCGTGTTCTGTGGCACCGCGTTCAAGAACAAGGGCGTCCAGCCCCTGCTCGACGCGGTCGTGCGTTACCTGCCTTCCCCCCTGGACGTCGAGGCCATCGAGGGCCACGACGTCAAGGACCCCGAGGTCGTCGTCAAGCGCAAGCCTTCTGACGAGGAGCCGCTCTCGGCTCTCGCGTTCAAGATCGCGAGCGACCCGCACCTCGGAAAGCTCACCTTCGTCCGGATCTACTCCGGTCGCCTCCAGGCCGGCACCGCGGTGCTGAACTCGGTCAAGGGCAAGAAGGAGCGCATCGGCAAGATCTACCGCATGCACGCGAACAAGCGTGAGGAGATCGAGTCGGTGGGCGCCGGCGACATCGTCGCCGTCATGGGCCTGAAGCAGACCACCACCGGTGAGACGCTGTGTGACGACAAGAAGCCGGTCATCCTGGAGTCCATGGACTTCCCGGCGCCGGTCATTCAGGTCGCCATCGAGCCCAAGTCCAAGGGTGACCAGGAGAAGCTGGGTGTAGCCATCCAGCGTCTCTCGGAGGAGGACCCCTCCTTCCAGGTTCACTCGGACGAGGAGACCGGCCAGACCATCATCGGTGGTATGGGCGAGCTTCACCTCGAGGTGCTCGTCGACCGCATGAAGCGCGAATTCCGCGTCGAGGCGAACGTCGGCAAGCCCCAGGTCGCGTACCGCGAGACGATCCGTCGGGCCGTCGAGCGCGTGGACTACACCCACAAGAAGCAGACCGGTGGTACCGGTCAGTTCGCCAAGGTGCAGATCGCGATCGAGCCCATCGAGGGCGGCGAGGCGTCGTACGAGTTCGTGAACAAGGTCACCGGTGGCCGTATCCCGAGGGAGTACATCCCGTCGGTGGACGCCGGTGCGCAGGAGGCCATGCAGTTCGGCATCCTCGCGGGCTACGAGATGACTGGTGTTCGCATCACGCTTCTCGACGGCGCCTACCACGAGGTCGACTCCTCCGAGCTCGCCTTCAAGATCGCCGGTTCGCAGGCCTTCAAGGAGGCCGCGCGCCAGGCCAAGCCCGTGCTGCTCGAGCCGATGATGGCCGTCGAGGTCACCACGCCCGAGGACTACATGGGTGATGTCATCGGTGACATCAACTCCCGCCGTGGCCAGATCCAGGCCATGGAGGAGCGCAGCGGCGCTCGCGTCGTGAAGGGCCTCGTGCCCCTCTCGGAGATGTTCGGCTACGTCGGAGACCTCCGCAGCAAGACGTCGGGTCGCGCAAGCTACTCAATGCAGTTCGACTCCTACGCCGAGGTTCCGCGGAACGTCGCCGAGGAGATCATCGCGAAGGCCAAGGGCGAGTAACTCACCCGAGTTGACGCTTTAGGCTTGACTCCGGAGCCTCCGGGGCATTCCGGCCCTCTTCGGGCCGGGTGCCCCGGGCCCCGGGTATCCCAGCAAAGATCACCTGGCGCCGATGAAGCAAGGCGTACAGAACCACTCCGCAGGAGGATTCAGTGGCGAAGGCAAAGTTCGAGCGGACTAAGCCGCACGTCAACATCGGCACCATCGGTCACATTGACCACGGTAAGACGACCCTCACGGCCGCCATTACCAAGGTGCTGCACGACGCGTACCCCGAGCTGAACGAGGCCTCGGCCTTCGACCAGATCGACAAGGCTCCCGAGGAGCGCCAGCGCGGTATCACGATCTCGATCGCGCACGTCGAGTACCAGACGGAGACGCGTCACTACGCGCACGTCGACTGCCCGGGTCACGCGGACTACATCAAGAACATGATCACGGGTGCCGCGCAGATGGACGGCGCCATCCTCGTGGTCGCCGCCACCGACGGCCCGATGCCGCAGACCAAGGAGCACGTGCTCCTGGCCCGCCAGGTCGGCGTTCCGTACATCGTCGTCGCCCTGAACAAGGCCGACATGGTGGACGACGAGGAGATCCTGGAGCTCGTCGAGCTCGAGGTCCGTGAGCTCCTCTCCGAGTACGAGTTCCCGGGCGACGACCTGCCGGTCGTCAAGGTCTCGGCGCTCAAGGCGCTCGAGGGCGACAAGGAGTGGGGTGAGTCCGTCCTCAACCTGATGAAGGCTGTCGACGAGTCCATCCCGGAGCCCGAGCGTGACGTCGACAAGCCGTTCCTGATGCCGATCGAGGACGTCTTCACGATCACCGGTCGTGGCACCGTCGTCACCGGTCGTATCGAGCGCGGCATCCTCAAGGTCAACGAGACCGTCGACATCATCGGCATCAAGACCGAGAAGACCACCACCACGGTCACCGGCATCGAGATGTTCCGCAAGCTGCTCGACGAGGGCCAGGCCGGTGAGAACGTCGGTCTGCTCCTCCGTGGCATCAAGCGCGAGGACGTCGAGCGCGGCCAGGTCATCATCAAGCCCGGTTCGGTCACGCCGCACACCGAGTTCGAGGCCCAGGCCTACATCCTGTCGAAGGACGAGGGTGGCCGTCACACCCCCTTCTTCAACAACTACCGCCCGCAGTTCTACTTCCGCACCACGGACGTGACCGGCGTCGTGACCCTCCCCGAGGGCACCGAGATGGTCATGCCGGGCGACAACACTGAGATGACCGTTGAGCTCATCCAGCCCGTCGCGATGGAAGAGGGCCTGAAGTTCGCCATCCGTGAGGGTGGCCGGACCGTCGGCGCCGGCCAGGTCACCAAGATCAACAAGTAAGCATTTCGCTTGCGCGTTGATCGGGGAGACCCGGTTGCTCTGAACTGAGAGCATCGCAGTACAGGTAGTACACGCGGTATCGGAAGGGCCCGTACGACTTCGGTCGTGCGGGCCCTTTCGTGTGTCACCTTCCAGGGCGTCGCCTGGCGCGGCGGCAAGGACTCGGGCCGTCAGGGGGCATCGGGCGAGGAGGCGGACGACTCAGGAGGTGTCCGGACCGCCTTCATGGCGCCGTCCAGGACTGCGCTCAGCTCGCGCGATGCTTCGTCGGCGACAGCCGCGTCTTCATGTTGGGGACGGGTTCCGGTGGCGTGAGGCTCAGTTCGGCCCGGACGGTTTGAGCGGGAAGCGGCCTTCGGTCGTCACTCCCCAGCGGTGCGCCCGTGCTTCTACGAGGAGCAGGCCGCGCCCCGACTCGGCTTCGGGGGACGGGAGTTGGGGAGGCGCTGGGAGCCGTTCGGGTCGGGTGCCGCTGATCCGCTCCGTGATCGAGTACTCACCGTGCGGGATCAGCGGCCGGGCGGCTCGGTGTGCCATAGGCCGGCATACTCGCGCGCCGGGATTTGGAGACCGGGCCCCAGGGTTGGACCGCCGTCGCTCGCGAGGTACTCTCTCAAGCTTCGATTGGCCAGGCCCATGCCCCGTATGGCAGACTGTCGGGGTTGCTCGGTTGAGTGCCGATGCTGCGCGCCTCCCGCCGGGAGGACCGGAAGCGAGTCCCACAGTACTCGTCGCCCCATCTGTCGAAAGGCAGCTCTGGAGCGGACGTACGGGAATCTTCTGGGAAGTGCGGTGCGGAGACTCAACCAGGCGCCCGGTGGGTTTCTTCCCCCGGACCCGCGGTCATCTGGGCCGCAGCCCTAGCAGGGAAATCCTTCGGGAAATCTCCGTGAGCGGGACTGCGACACGCCCGACCGCGTGGGTCGGAGGAGGTAGAAAAAAGGGCCTCCCGGGAGCCAGAGCGTTCGAGACAAAGGACTACCAAGTAGCCATGGCGGGACAGAAGATCCGCATCCGGCTCAAGGCCTACGACCACGAGGTCATCGACTCTTCGGCGAAGAAGATCGTCGAGACGGTGACTCGCACTGGTGCGTCGGTCGCAGGCCCGGTGCCGCTGCCCACTGAGAAGAACGTGTACTGCGTCATCAAGTCGCCGCACAAGTACAAGGACTCGCGCGAGCACTTCGAGATGCGCACGCACAAGCGCCTGATCGACATCCTCGACCCGACGCCCAAGACCGTTGACTCGTTGATGCGCCTGGACCTTCCGGCCGGCGTCGACATCGAGATCAAGCTCTGAGAGGCGCGGACAGATGACTAAGCAGATCAAGGGCGTCCTGGGCGAGAAGCTCGGCATGACCCAGGTCTGGGACGAGAACAACCGTGTCGTCCCGGTCACCGTCGTCAAGGCCGGGCCCTGCGTCGTTACCCAGGTCCGTACGAATGACTCCGACGGCTACGAGTCGGTCCAGATCGCCTTCGGCGAGATCGACCCTCGCAAGGTGAACAAGCCCCTCAAGGGTCACTTCGCCAAGGCCGACGTGACCCCCCGCCGCCACCTGGTGGAGATCCGCACCCCCGACGCCAGCGAGTACACGCTTGGCCAGGAGGTGACTGCCGAGGTGTTCGAGTCCGGCGTCAAGGTTGACGTCACGGGCAAGAGCAAGGGCAAGGGCTTCGCCGGTGTCATGAAGCGTCACAACTTCAAGGGACTCGGCGCCGGTCACGGCACCCAGCGCAAGCACCGCTCTCCCGGTTCCATCGGTGGCTGTGCCACCCCGGGCCGTGTGTTCAAGGGGCTCCGCATGGCGGGCCGTATGGGCAACGAGCGGGTCACCACCCAGAACCTGACCGTTCACGCCGTTGACGCGGAGAAGGGCCTGCTCCTGATCAAGGGCGCAGTTCCCGGTCCGAACGGTGGCCTCGTCCTGGTCCGTACCGCGGCCAAGGGGGTTTGAGGAACCGATGAGCACCATTGACATCCTTTCGCCGGCAGGCGACAAGGCCGGGACGGTCGAGCTCCCCGCGGAGATCTTCGACGTAGAGAAGATCAGCATCCCGCTTCTCCACCAGGTCGTCGTCGCTCAGCTGGCTGCTGCCCGTCAGGGCACGCACAAGACCAAGCGCCGCGGTGAAGTCCGCGGTGGTGGCAAGAAGCCGTACCGCCAGAAGGGCACCGGCCGCGCCCGCCAGGGTTCGACCCGTGCGCCGCAGTTCGCCGGCGGTGGCGTCGTCCACGGCCCGCAGCCGCGTGACTACTCGCAGCGGACCCCGAAGAAGATGAAGGCCGCGGCCCTGCGCCACGCCCTCACCGACCGGGCCCGCAACGCTCGTATCCACGTTGTCACCAACGTGGTCGAGGGCGACATCTCGACGAAGGCCGCGAAGACGCTGCTCGGCAAGGTCAGCGAGCGCAAGAACGTGCTCCTGGTCATCGACCGTGCGGACGAGACTTCGCTGCTCTCCGCCCGCAACCTGCCCCAGGTGCACATCCTGGAGCCGGGCCAGCTGAACACGTACGACGTGCTCGTCTCGGACGACGTGGTCTTCACCAAGGCCGCCTTCGAGTCCTTCGTGTCTGGCCCCAAGGCCGCTGAGACCGAAGGGAGCGAAGCCTGATGGCTACGCGTCACCCGAGCATCGCCCCCAAGGCGGCCAAGGCCGCCAAGGCCGCGCGCCTCGCCAAGGCGAAGCGCCACGCCACCGAGGGCAAGAACACCGTTGAGACGCCGCTGAGCAAGAGCTTCACGGACCCCCGTGACGTCCTCGTCAAGCCGGTCGTCTCTGAGAAGAGCTACGCGCTCCTCGACGAGGGCAAGTACACCTTCGTCGTTGCGCCCGGCGCCAACAAGACCCAGATCAAGCAGGCCGTCGAGGCGGTCTTCTCGGTCAAGGTCACTGGGGTCAACACGATCAACCGCCAGGGCAAGCGCAAGCGCACCCGCACGGGGTTCGGTAAGCGCGCTGACACCAAGCGCGCGATCGTGACCCTTGCTGAGGGCGACCGTATCGACATCTTCGGCCAGGCCTCCTAACGGAGCGCCCTGGTCCGAATATCGGACGAGGACTGAGAAATGGGAATCCGCAAGTACAAGCCGACTACGCCGGGCCGTCGTGGCTCCAGCGTCGCCGACTTCGTCGAGGTAACGCGGTCCACGCCGGAGAAGTCGCTGGTCCGCCCGCTGCACAGCAAGGGCGGCCGTAACAACGCCGGTCGTGTGACCGTTCGCCACCAGGGTGGCGGACACAAGCGCGCCTACCGAGTGATCGACTTCCGTCGTCACGACAAGGACGGCGTGCCGGCGAAGGTCGCGCACATCGAGTACGACCCGAACCGCACCGCGCGCATCGCGCTCCTGCACTACGCGGACGGCGAGAAGCGCTACATCCTGGCCCCCCGCAACCTGTCGCAGGGTGACCGGGTCGAGAACGGACCGGGTTCGGACATCAAGCCGGGCAACAACCTGGCCCTCCGCAACATCCCGGTCGGTACGACCATCCACGCCATCGAGCTGCGGCCCGGCGGCGGCGCGAAGTTCGCCCGCTCCGCGGGTGCCTCCGTGCAGCTGCTTGCGAAGGAGGGCCAGATGGCCCACCTGCGCATGCCGTCCGGTGAGATCCGCCTGGTCGACATCCGCTGCCGCGCCACTGTCGGCGAGGTCGGCAATGCCGAGCAGTCGAACATCAACTGGGGCAAGGCCGGCCGTAAGCGCTGGCTTGGCGTTCGCCCGACCGTTCGCGGTGTGGCGATGAACCCGGTCGACCACCCGCACGGTGGTGGTGAGGGCAAGACCTCCGGTGGTCGCCACCCGGTCTCGCCCTGGGGTCAGAAGGAGGGTCGTACTCGTTCGCCGAAGAAGGCGAGCAACAAGTACATCGTCCGCCGCCGCAAGACGAACAAGAAGCGCTAGGAGCGGGTTTAGATGCCGCGCAGTCTCAAGAAGGGGCCCTTCGTCGACGGACACCTCATCAAGAAGGTGGATGTCCAGAACGAAGCAGGTTCCAAGAACGTCATCAAGACCTGGTCCCGTCGCTCGATGATCGTCCCGGCCATGCTGGGCCACACGATCGCGGTGCACAACGGCAAGACCCACATCCCGGTGTTCGTCACCGAGGCGATGGTCGGCCACAAGCTCGGCGAGTTCTCGCCGACTCGCACCTTCCGCGGCCACGTCAAGGACGACCGGAAGTCGAAGCGCCGCTAGCGCGGGGTGGAACGACTATGACTTACACCGAAGGGACAACCATGGAAGCCAGGGCCCAGGCGCGGTACATCCGCGTCACGCCCATGAAGGCCCGCCGAGTGGTGGACCTCATCCGTGGCATGGATGCCACGGAGGCTCAGGCGGTCCTGCGTTTCGCCCCGCAGGCCGCGAGCGTGCCGGTAGGCAAGGTGCTTGACAGCGCCATTGCCAATGCCGCGCACAACTACGACCACAGTGACGCCTCTTCGCTGGTCATCAGCGAGGCGTACGTGGATGAGGGCCCGACCCTGAAGCGGTTCCGTCCGCGTGCTCAGGGCCGTGCCTACCGGATCCGTAAGCGGACCAGCCACATCACCGTGGTCGTCAGCAGCAAGGAAGGAACCCGGTAATGGGCCAGAAGGTAAACCCGCACGGGTTCCGGCTCGGCATTACCACCGACTTCAAGTCGCGTTGGTACGCCGACAAGCTGTACAAGGACTACGTCAAGGAAGACGTCGCCATCCGTCGGATGATGACGTCCGGCATGGAGCGCGCCGGCATCTCGAAGGTTGAGATCGAGCGCACCCGTGACCGCGTGCGGGTGGACATCCACACCGCGCGTCCCGGCATCGTCATCGGCCGCCGTGGCGCCGAGGCCGACCGCATCCGCGGCGACCTCGAGAAGCTCACGGGCAAGCAGGTCCAGCTGAACATCCTCGAGGTCAAGAACCCCGAGGTCGACGCTCAGCTCGTGGCCCAGGCCGTTGCGGAGCAGCTGTCCTCCCGCGTCTCCTTCCGTCGCGCCATGCGTAAGAGCATGCAGTCGACGATGAAGGCCGGCGCCAAGGGCATCAAGATCCAGTGTGGCGGCCGTCTCGGCGGCGCCGAGATGTCTCGCTCGGAGTTCTACCGCGAGGGCCGCGTGCCCCTGCACACCCTCCGTGCGAACGTCGACTACGGCTTCTTCGAGGCCAAGACGACCTTCGGCCGCATCGGCGTGAAGGTCTGGATCTACAAGGGCGACGTCAAGAACATCGCCGAGGTCCGCGCCGAGAACGCCGCGGCCCGTGCGGGTAACCGCCCGGCCCGTGGTGGCGGCAACGACCGCCCGGCCCGTGGTGGCCGTGGTGGCGAGCGTGGCGGCCGCGGCCGCAAGCCGCAGCAGCAGTCCGCGCCGGCTGCCGAGGCCCCCAAGGCCGACGCTCCCGCCGCAGCTGCCGCTCCGGCTGAGAGCACCGGAACGGAGGCCTGACCGACATGCTGATCCCTCGTAGGGTCAAGCACCGCAAGCAGCACCACCCCAAGCGCAGCGGTATGTCCAAGGGTGGTACGCAGGTTGCGTTCGGCGAGTACGGGATTCAGGCCCTCACTCCGGCGTACGTGACCAACCGCCAGATCGAGGCGGCTCGTATCGCGATGACCCGCCACATCAAGCGTGGCGGCAAGGTCTGGATCAACATCTACCCGGACCGCCCGCTGACGAAGAAGCCCGCCGAGACCCGCATGGGTTCCGGTAAGGGTTCCCCCGAGTGGTGGGTCGCGAACGTCAAGCCCGGACGGGTGATGTTCGAGCTGTCCTACCCGAATGAGAAGACTGCGCGTGAGGCGCTTACCCGCGCTGCTCACAAGCTTCCGATGAAGTGCCGGATTGTTCGGCGCGAGGCAGGTGAGTCGTGATGTCGGCCGGTACCAAGGCGTCCGAGCTGCGCGAACTGGGTGACGAGGAGCTTCTCGCGAAGCTCCGCGAAGCCAAGGAAGAGCTGTTCAACCTCCGCTTCCAGGCGGCGACCGGTCAGCTCGAGAACCACGGCCGGCTCAAGGCCGTCCGTAAGGACATCGCGCGGATCTACACCCTGATGCGTGAGCGCGAGCTGGGCATCGAGACGGTGGAGAGCGCCTGATGAGCGAGAGCAACGTGACTGAGACCAAGACTGACCGCGGATTCCGCAAGACCCGTGAGGGTCTGGTCGTCAGCGACAAGATGGACAAGACCGTCGTCGTCGCTGTCGAGGACCGCGTGAAGCACGCGCTGTACGGCAAGGTCATCCGCCGTACGAACAAGCTCAAGGCGCACGACGAGCAGAACGCTGCCGGCGTCGGCGACCGCGTCCTCCTGATGGAGACGCGTCCGCTGTCGGCGACCAAGCGTTGGCGCATCGTCGAGATCCTCGAGAAGGCCAAGTAATTCTCTGAGGGATTTTCCTCAGAGTTCGTTCCGCCAGGCTCGGTGGGGCCGTGTCCCGTAAGGGATTCGTCCCCGCCGGGAACCGGCAGACAATCAGGAGATAGACGTGATCCAGCAGGAGTCGCGACTTCGGATCGCCGACAACACGGGTGCGAAGGAAATTCTCACCATCCGTGTTCTCGGTGGCTCGGGTCGCCGCTACGCGGGCATCGGTGACGTCATCGTCGCCACCGTCAAGGACGCGATCCCCGGTGGCAACGTGAAGAAGGGTGACGTCGTCAAGGCCGTCATCGTTCGCACCGTCAAGGAGCGCCGCCGTCCCGACGGCTCGTACATCCGCTTCGACGAGAACGCCGCCGTCATTCTGAAGAACGACGGCGACCCTCGCGGCACCCGTATCTTCGGCCCGGTCGGCCGTGAGCTGCGCGAGAAGAAGTTCATGAAGATCATCTCGCTCGCGCCGGAGGTGCTGTAAGCATGAAGATCAAGAAGGGCGACCTGGTCCAGGTCATCACCGGTAAGGACAAGGGCAAGCAGGGCAAGGTCATTGCCGCTTACCCGCGCGACGAGCGCGTCCTGGTCGAGGGTGTCAACCGGGTCAAGAAGCACACGAAGGCCGGCCCGACCGCCAGCGGTTCGCAGGCCGGCGGCATCGTGACCACCGAGGCCCCTGTCCACGTCTCCAACGTCCAGCTGGTCGTGGAGAAGGACGGCAACAAGGTCGTCACGCGTGTCGGTTTCCGCTTCGACGATGACGGCAACAAGATCCGCGTTGCCAAGCGGACGGGTGAGGACATCTGATGACGACCACCACCAGCCCGCGTCTGAAGACGAAGTACCGCGAGGAGATCGCGGGCAAGCTGCAGGAAGAGTTCTCGTACGAGAACGTCATGCAGATCCCCGGCCTCGTCAAGATCGTGGTGAACATGGGTGTCGGCGACGCCGCCCGTGACTCGAAGCTCATGGACGGTGCCGTCCGTGACCTGACCACGATCACCGGTCAGAAGCCGGCCATCACCAAGGCCCGGAAGTCCATCGCGCAGTTCAAGCTGCGCGAGGGTCAGCCGATCGGCTGCCACGTCACGCTTCGTGGCGACCGCATGTGGGAGTTCCTGGACCGCACCCTGTCGCTCGCGCTTCCGCGCATCCGCGACTTCCGTGGTCTGTCCCCCAAGCAGTTCGACGGCCGTGGCAACTACACCTTCGGTCTCACGGAGCAGGTCATGTTCCACGAGATCGACCAGGACAAGATCGACCGCGTCCGGGGTATGGACATCACCGTGGTCACCACGGCGACCAACGACGCTGAGGGCCGTGCCCTTCTCCGTCACCTCGGCTTCCCGTTCAAGGAGGCGTAAGCGAGATGGCGAAGAAGGCACTTATTGCCAAGGCTGCTCGTAAGCCCAAGTTCGGTGTGCGCGCCTACACCCGCTGCCAGCGCTGTGGCCGTCCGCACTCCGTGTACCGCAAGTTCGGCCTGTGCCGCGTCTGCCTTCGTGAGATGGCTCACCGTGGCGAGCTGCCGGGCGTGACCAAGAGCTCCTGGTAATTCCCCTCTGTCCTCAGGGACTTGGGAATTACTGGAGGCTCTCGGTAAGTATCTGGTCGGTAGGTGGCCCACCTCTCCATGGCTTAGGCTAGGAGGGTTGGGCGCCTGCCGCCCTGACCGACTTACTACGCCGTAGGTCCCCGCGCCGCACCCGTCCCGCCTCTGAGTGGGGAGAGGGATGGCGCAGATAGGAAACCACGGCGAGAGAGGCCGAAGGCCAATTCATGACCATGACTGATCCGATCGCGGACATGCTGACTCGTCTGCGTAACGCGAACTCGGCGTACCACGACTCCGTGGCGATGCCGCACAGCAAGATCAAGTCTCACATCGCGGAGATCCTCCAGCAGGAGGGCTTCATCACGGGCTGGAAGGTCGAGGACGCCGAGGTCGGCAAGAACCTCGTTCTCGAGCTGAAGTTCGGCCCGAACCGTGAGCGCTCCATTGCGGGCATCAAGCGGATCTCCAAGCCCGGTCTCCGGGTTTACGCGAAGTCCACCAACCTGCCGAAGGTGCTCGGCGGCCTGGGCGTGGCGATCATCTCCACGTCCCACGGTCTCCTCACCGGCCAGCAGGCAGGCAAGAAGGGCGTAGGTGGGGAAGTCCTCGCCTACGTCTGGTAGTCGGGAACGGAGGAATAGCTAATGTCGCGTATTGGCAAGCTCCCCATCACGGTTCCCGCCGGCGTGGACGTCACCATCGACGGCCGGACGGTCTCGGTTAAGGGTCCCAAGGGCTCCCTTTCCCACACCGTCGTCGCGCCGATCGACATCGCTAAGGGTGAGGACGGCGTGCTCAGCGTCACCCGCCCGAACGACGAGCGTCAGAACAAGGCCCTGCACGGCCTGTCCCGCACGCTGGTGGCGAACATGATCACCGGCGTGACCACGGGTTACGTGAAGAAGCTCGAGATCAGCGGTGTCGGTTACCGCGTCCTCGCGAAGGGCTCCAACCTGGAGTTCTCGCTGGGTTACAGCCACCCGATCCTGGTCGAGGCCCCCGAGGGCATCACCTTCAAGGTGGAGTCCGCGACCAAGCTTTCGGTCGAGGGCATCGACAAGCAGAAGGTCGGCGAGGTTGCGGCCAACATCCGCAAGCTGCGCAAGCCCGACCCGTACAAGGCCAAGGGCGTCAAGTACGAGGGCGAAGTCATCCGGCGCAAGGTCGGAAAGGCAGGTAAGTAAGCCATGGCATACGGTGTGAAGATCGCCAAGGGTGACGCTTACAAGCGTGCCGCCAAGGCCCGCCGCCACATCCGCATCCGCAAGCACGTGTCGGGTACGGCGGAGCGTCCGCGCCTCGTCGTGACTCGCTCGAACCGCAACATCGTTGCTCAGGTCATCGACGACCTCAAGGGTCACACCCTTGCGTCGGCGTCGACCCTGGACACCACGATCCGCGGTGGCGAGGCCGACAAGTCCGCGCAGGCCAAGCAGGTCGGCGCGCTCGTTGCCGAGCGTGCCAAGGCTGCGGGTGTCGAGGCCGTCGTGTTCGACCGCGGTGGCAACAAGTACGCCGGGCGCATTGCCGCTCTGGCGGACGCCGCCCGCGAAGCCGGGCTGAAGTTCTAAGCCCCGGTTCCGGAGCTAGCGGACGTAACAGAGAGAGGTAATTCCAATGGCTGGACCCCAGCGCCGCGGAAGCGGTGCCGGTGGCGGCGAGCGGCGGGACCGGAAGGGTCGCGACGGTGGCGCAGCCGCCGAAAAGACCGCATACGTTGAGCGCGTTGTCGCGATCAACCGTGTCGCCAAGGTTGTCAAGGGTGGTCGCCGCTTCAGCTTCACCGCGCTGGTCGTGGTGGGCGACGGTGACGGCACCGTAGGTGTCGGATACGGCAAGGCCAAGGAAGTTCCCGCGGCCATCGCCAAGGGCGTTGAAGAGGCCAAGAAGAACTTCTTCAAGGTTCCGCGTATCCAGGGCACCATCCCGCACCCGATCACGGGCGAGAAGGCCGCGGGCGTCGTCCTGCTCAAGCCTGCTTCCCCCGGTACCGGTGTTATCGCCGGTGGCCCGGTGCGTGCTGTGCTCGAGTGCGCCGGCGTTCACGACATCCTGTCGAAGTCGCTCGGCTCGTCCAACGCGATCAACATCGTGCACGCGACCGTGGCGGCCCTCAAGGGCCTGCAGCGTCCCGAGGAGATCGCGGCTCGCCGTGGTCTGCCCCTCGAGGACGTCGCCCCCGCGGCTCTCCTTCGTGCACGTGCCGGGGCGGGTGCGTAATGGCTCGCCTCAAGATCACGCAGACGAAGTCGTACATCGGCAGCAAGCAGAACCACCGCGACACGCTGCGTTCGCTCGGGCTCAAGCGCCTGAACGACGTGGTCGTCAAGGAAGACCGCCCCGAGTTCCGCGGAATGGCTAACACCGTCCGCCACCTCGTGACGGTTGAGGAGGTCGACTGACATGGCGGAGCAGAACCCGCTGAAGGTCCACAACCTCCGGCCCGCCCCGGGCGCCAAGACCGCCAAGACCCGTGTGGGTCGTGGTGAGGCGTCCAAGGGTAAGACCGCTGGTCGTGGTACCAAGGGCACCAAGGCCCGTTACCAGGTTCCGGAGCGCTTCGAGGGCGGGCAGATGCCCCTCCACATGCGCCTCCCGAAGCTCAAGGGCTTCAAGAACCCGTTCAAGACCGAGTTCCAGGTCGTGAACCTCGACAAGCTGAGCGCGCTGTTCCCCGAGGGTGGCGAGGTCACCGTTGAGGGTCTCGTCGCCAAGGGTGCCGTTCGCAAGAACAGCCTCGTCAAGGTCCTCGGCCAGGGTGAGGTCACCGTGGCGCTGCAGGTGACGGTTGACGCCGTCTCCGGCTCCGCCAAGGAGAAGATCACCGCCGCCGGCGGTACCGTCACCGAGCTCGTCTGAATTCTTCAGGCAACTCGATGACTTGAGCGATTCCCAGCCGGGGATGCCCCACATATGGGGCATCCCCGGTTGGTCGTTCCAAGGGGGGCACGGTCGCCGGTAAGGTGGCGTGCACTGTCTAAGCTCCGTGCGGTCTGCCCGTGCGGTTTTTCTGACTGATATGTATTCGTCGATCCTCAGACCACTACCTCTTGCGCATGCGCGCGGGGGTCGCAGGAGGCACCGTGCTCACCGCGTTCGCCCGGGCGTTCAAGACGCCCGACCTGCGCAAGAAGCTGCTCTTCACGCTCGGCATCATCGTGATCTACCGGATCGGGACCCATATCCCGATCCCCGGCGTCAGCTATAAGAACGTCCAGACCTGCATGGACCAGGCCAGCGCCAATCAGGGGCTGTTCGGCCTGGTGAACATGATGAGTGGCGGGGCGCTCCTGCAGATCACGATCTTCGCGCTCGGCATCATGCCGTACATCACGGCGAGCATCATCCTGCAGCTGCTGACCGTGGTGATCCCGCGGCTCGAGGCCCTCAAGAAGGAGGGCCAGGCCGGCACGGCGAAGATCACGCAGTACACGCGTTATCTGACCGTGGCGATCGCGATCCTCCAGGGGACCGGTCTCGTGGCCACCGCACGCTCGGGCTCGCTGTTCTCCGGCTGCCCCGTCGCGGGCGAGATCGTGCCGGACCAGTCCATCTTCGTGACCGTGACCATGGTCATCACGATGACTGCGGGCACCGCCTGCGTCATGTGGCTCGGTGAGCTCATCACCGACCGCGGCATCGGCAACGGCATGTCGATCCTGATGTTCATCTCGATCGCCGCGACCTTCCCGAGCGCCCTGTGGGCCATCAAGAAGCAGGGCTCGCTGGCCGGCGGCTGGATCGAGTTCGGCACCGTCATCGCGGTCGGTCTCGTCATGGTCGGCCTGGTCGTCTTCGTGGAGCAGGCTCAGCGCCGCATTCCGGTCCAGTACGCGAAGCGCATGATCGGCCGCCGGTCCTACGGCGGTACGTCGACGTACATTCCGCTGAAGGTCAATCAGGCGGGCATCATCCCTGTGATCTTCGCCTCGTCGTTGCTCTACATCCCCGCGCTGGTGGCCCAGTTCGCGGGTGGCAACTCCGGGTGGAAGCAGTGGATCGAGGCCAACCTGACCAAGGGCGACCACCCGATCTACATCACGACGTACTTCGTTCTGATCGTGTTCTTCGCCTTCTTCTACGTGGCTATCTCGTTCAACCCCGAGGAAGTCGCGGACAACATGAAGAAGTATGGTGGCTTCATCCCGGGCATCCGGGCTGGCCGTCCGACCGCTGAGTACTTGAGCTACGTACTCAACCGGATCACGTGGCCGGGCTCGCTGTATCTGGGTCTGATCGCTCTCGTACCGACGATGGCGTTGGTGGGCTTCGGCGCGAACCAGAACTTCCCGTTCGGCGGGACAAGCATCCTGATCATCGTGGGTGTGGGTCTGGAGACCGTGAAGCAGATCGAGAGCCAGCTCCAGCAGCGCAATTACGAAGGGTTCCTCCGCTGATGCGAATCGTCCTCGTCGGGCCGCCCGGTGCGGGCAAGGGAACGCAGGCCGCGTTCCTCGCCAAGAACCTGAAGATCCCGCACATCTCCACGGGCGACCTCTTCCGCGCCAACATCAGCCAGGGCACGGAGCTGGGCAAGCAGGCGAAGGCCTTCATGGACGCCGGCAACCTCGTCCCCGACGAGGTCACCATCGGCATGGCCCACGACCGCATGACGCAGCCGGACGCCGAGAACGGCTTCCTGCTCGACGGCTTCCCGCGGAACGTGTCGCAGGCCGAGGCCCTGGACGAGTCGCTCAAGACGGACGGCCAGAAGCTCGACGCGGTGCTCGACCTCGAGGTCCCCGAGGACGAGGTGGTCAAGCGCATCGCCGGCCGCCGTATCTGCCGGAACGATTCCAGCCACGTCTTCCACGTGACGTACAGCAAGCCGAAGACCGAGGGCGTCTGCGACGTCTGCGGCGGCGAGCTCTACCAGCGCGGTGACGACCAGGAAGAGACCGTGCGCAAGCGGCTCGACGTGTACCACCGCGAGACCGAGCCGATCATCGACCACTACAAGGCGCAGGGCCTGGTGGTCACGATCTCCGCGCTCGGCAAGGTGGACGAGGTCACCAAGCGCGCGATGGACGCCCTCAAGGGCGACAAGTAGCCAGTACGCTGTCACGGCCGCGGTGCCCCTAGGGGGACCGCGGCCGTAGTGTTGTGTACATAGCCGGTTGTTGGACGGATGACGGAGAGCGGAAGCCCCATGGTGCAGATCAAGACCCCCGAGCAGATCGCGAAGATGCGTGAGGCGGGCCTTGTCGTCGCCGCCGTCCACGCCGCGACGCGCGAGGCTGCGGTGCCGGGTGCCACCACGAAGGACCTGGACGACGTCGCCCGCAAGGTGATCGCCGAGCACGGAGCGAAGTCCAACTTCCTCGGATACGGCGGCTTTCCGGCGACGATCTGCACCTCGGTCAACGAGGTCGTCGTACACGGCATCCCGGACGACAAGACCGTCCTGAAGGACGGCGACATCATCTCCATCGACGCGGGCGCCATCATCGACGGCTGGCACGGCGACGCGGCGTACACGGCGTTCGTGGGCACCGGTCACGCTCCGGAGCTGATCGAGCTCTCCCGGGTGACCGAGGAGTCGATGTGGGCCGGCCTCGCCGCCATGAAGCAGGGCAACCGGCTCGTGGACATCTCCCGGGCCATCGAGACGTACATCCGCCGCCAGCCGAAGCCCGGCGGCGGCAAGTACGGCATCGTCGAGGACTACGGCGGTCACGGCATCGGCACCGAGATGCACATGGACCCGCACCTCCTGAACTACGTCGAGCGCCGCCGCGGCAAGGGCCCCAAGCTGGTCCCCGGCTTCTGCCTGGCCATCGAGCCCATGGTCTCCCTGGGAACGCCTCGCACGGAGGTCCTGGAGGATGACTGGACGGTCATCACGACGGACGGCACGTGGTCCTCGCACTGGGAGCACTCCATCGCGCTGACGGAGGAGGGGCCGATCGTACTGACGGCTCCTGACTGCGGCAGGGCGAAGCTGGCCGAGTACGGGGTCACTGTTGCGCCTGACCCGCTGGGCTGAGCGGTCCCGGCTGCTTAAGGATCTTGCGGATGGGGCATTCTTCCTCGATTCGTCTTTCCGGGTGGCCTGACGTAGACTGACGCGTCGGCTCTCGTGCATCCGTGTGTCTGCATGCGGTGAGCGAAGTCGATCAAGGTAGTCGATTCGAAGGGCAGAGCGTGGCCAAGAAGCAAGGTGCCATCGAGATCGAGGGCACTGTCGTTGAGTCTCTTCCGAACGCCATGTTCAAGGTTGAGCTCCAGAACGGCCACCAGGTCCTGGCACACATCAGCGGCAAGATGCGTATGCACTACATCCGCATCCTCCCTGACGACCGGGTCGTGGTGGAGTTGTCTCCTTACGACCTGACGCGTGGCCGGATCGTCTACCGGTACAAGTAGATCTTGCCCGCACCCCATTCACGTGGGGTGATGGCACTGACCCGGAGAACCTCACCAATGAAGGTCAAGCCGAGCGTCAAGAAGATCTGCGACAAGTGCAGGGTGATCCGCCGTCACGGCCGGGTCATGGTTATCTGCGACAACCCGCGCCACAAGCAGCGCCAGGGCTGACGTACGACTGCAGTTCGCAGATTTTCGCGCGACGCACGTAAAGCACATATGCAGGACCCGTCCCTCTTCAGTGATGGAGGGCGACACCCCCGGTCGGAGGCCGGGGACCCAGGATGTACCTCGTACGGCACCTGGGACCGGTCCTGCTGAAGACCTCCGAAAATCAACAGGAGCCTTGAATGGCACGCCTTGAAGGTGTTGACCTCCCGCGCGAAAAGCGTGTTGAGGTCGCCCTCACGTACGTGTTCGGCATTGGCCGCACGCTGTCCCAGCAGACGCTGGACGCCACCGGTGTGGACCGCAACACCCGTGTTCGTGATCTGTCCGAAGAGGACCTGATCAAGATCCGCGAGTACGTGGACGCCAACATCCAGACCGAGGGTGACCTCCGTCGCGAGATCCAGGCCGACATCCGCCGCAAGGTCGAGATCGGTTGCTACCAGGGTCTTCGTCACCGTCGTGGCCTGCCCGTCCGCGGTCAGCGCACCAGCACCAACGCCCGCACCCGTAAGGGCCCGCGTCGCGCCATCGCCGGTAAGAAGAAGCCGGGCAAGAAGTAGTCCTCAGCGGTCGATCGACAGCTGTCGCTGCAGGACCGACCACCTCGCGTAGGAGTTAATAGATGCCCCCCAAGGGTCGTCAGGGCGCTGCCAAGAAGGTGCGCCGCAAGGAAAAGAAGAACGTCGCTCACGGGCACGCCCACATCAAGAGCACGTTCAACAACACCATCGTCTCGATCACGGACCCCACGGGCAACGTGATCAGCTGGGCCTCCGCCGGCCACGTCGGCTTCAAGGGCTCGCGCAAGTCGACTCCGTTCGCCGCGCAGATGGCCGCCGAGTCGGCCGCGCGTCGCGCCCAGGAGCACGGCATGCGCAAGGTTGACGTGTTCGTCAAGGGTCCCGGCTCCGGCCGTGAGACCGCGATCCGCTCCCTCCAGGCCACTGGCCTCGAGGTCGGTTCGATCCAGGACGTCACGCCGACGCCGCACAACGGCTGCCGTCCCCCCAAGCGTCGCCGCGTCTGATCCGCGTCGCTTGACTGAGGGATTTTCGGGCGGTGCGGCTCTTCGGAGCCGTACCGCCCGTACCCTTGTAGCCGTATCAACATTGGGCTGCCGCCCAATGGCAAGGACATCAAATAGTGGGTGTCCCTGACTGAAGGAAACACTTCATGCTGATCGCTCAGCGTCCCTCGTTGACCGAAGAGGTCGTCGACGAATTCCGCTCCCGGTTCGTGATCGAG
>NZ_JBWLKL010000041.1:0-57139 GCF_059026065.1 Streptomyces sp. A18
ACCCGGTCCGGATCACCGGGCGTCGGATCCTTGTCCAAGTCCAGGACATGCCAATCCGCCGGACGATTCCCCGCCATACCGCAACCCCCGTAGAACCCGAAACGCTTGTGCTCGAACGCACAAGCGAAGCTATCGCACCCGTTTTGCTACTGAGGTGCTGGTTGTGACCCGCCCGGCTCCGAGTCGAAGTCGGGCCAGTCCTCGCCAGTCAATGTCGCTGCCAAGGACCGCGACGTCCTTCGTGTCGCCCCCGTGGCCGTGCCAGTCGTGGAGGCAGTCCACCAACGCCAGCTGTGGCCGAAGTACCTCAGGAAGGGGAACTCCCGGGCGAAGGTGGAGAACAGGGCTTCCGGTTCTCTCAGTTCCTCGCCTGCCAGGCGGATCACTCGGCCGCCCTGCTCTTGGAGCTGGGCGGTCTCGGTGGTCAGCCATGGGTCGTCGTGGTGTGTGAAGACGACCCATGGCTGGCTACGCCGGGTGAGGGTGGCGCCCATGGTGAGCCCCTGCTCCTCGTGCGCCGATCAGCGGTTGATCGACTGGATTTCCTGGACGTTCATGTCCTGGGTCGTCTCGAAGGTGCCGTTCGGCAGCATGTGCTTGCCGTCGTTGTCCGAGCCCTCCCAGGAGATCTCCCAGGTGACTGATGCCTTGAGCTGGTACGGCTTTCCGTCCGTGGCCCGCAGGTACTTGATGCCGCACGGCGGGTCCTGCTTCGACTTGCCCTTGGTGTAAGGCGTGCCGATGCTGCCGTCCTCGTTGATCTTGCATTCGCCGGATGCGGGGAAGGTCTCCGCGTCGGCCGTGCCCGGTTCCAGGTGGAGGCTCTTGGGTGTTGCCGTGGTTTCTGCCCAGAGCGGGGTGTTCGGCAGCTCCGCGCGGACCGTGACGTCCTTGAAGGTACCCTTGTCCAACCAGACCCAAGTCGGCAGATTCACCGTGGATTTGGCCTCAGGCTTCAGCTCCACCTCGGTGTCGGGGACCTTCACCTTGTCGTAGGCGTACTCGGCGAGCATCTTGGGGGTCGGGGCGTTCGGATCGTTCGGGATCTCGCCGTCGTCCACCCAGAACATGATGCGGCCGCAGTCCCAGGACTTGGGGTCGGAGTCGTCAGGTGCCACTCCGCGCCAGAAGCGGCCGTCCTTGCCCTCGTTGTAGTCCTTGTAGCCGTCGGCCTGGCTGTTCGCGTCTGCGTGCAGGTCGAAGTTGTCGGCCGGCTTGCCGTCGCGGTAGTGGTCGGTCCACAGTTCCTTGCCCCACCAGGACTCGTGGATGCCGACGTCGCCACCGCCGTCCGTGTCGACGAACTTCTTGAGTTCCGCGGACGTGAACGCCGGCTCGTACCAGCAGGCAGGTGGCTTCCAGTTGGGGTCGATCGGGGCGAGGTTTCCCTTCTTGCCGCCACCGTTGCCACCGCTCGGGTACGAGAGCTGGATCGAGGAGACTCCGGCCGACAGGGTGCCGCTCTTGTCGGCGTTGCCGCTCGGTGTCTCGTTGGACGGTGGTTCGGTGGTGTTGTCCCCTGGCCCGGCCGCGTAGGCGGTTCCGGCCGACCACAGCACGGCTGCCGCCGCCAATGCCGCGGACCATCGCACTGCATGTCGTGAGGATGTCATCGCTGGCACTCCTTCACTCGCCCCTCGACCTCGATCTGCAGCACCTTCCAGATCTTCTCCGAACCCTTGGGCTGCTTCATGAGGAGACGGAATTCCTGGTAGTCGTCGAGGCTCGGCTTCGTGTACCTGATCTTCTTGGTCTCGACGTTCTTGCCGTAGAACTTGCTCTGGTCGCGGCACATGGTGACGAGTACACCGGCCGTACCGACCTTGTCGGTCTTGGTGCGGTAGTAACTGTCTGTTCCGGTGGCGGTCCATTTGTCGTCCACCCACGACTTGATCTGCTTCTGCGCGTAGCGGGTGGCGTTGCCCAGCGAATAGAACTGGTAGGCAGGGTCCTTGGGGTCCTGGGCGGTGATCCCGTGGTTGAGGGCCTGGATGTATTTCTCGGCGTTCTCCTGAGCCGCCGCGTGACGCGGGTCGGACGGCTTTGAGGAGCCGAACTCGACCTTCAGGTCACTCGGCAGGCCGACGTCCGGCTCGCCGGGTTTCGCAGGAGTCGAAGTCTTCGACTTCTCCGAGCCGCCCCCCGCCCCCTCGATCTTGTCCGAGGAGTCATCACCCCCGCCGCCACAAGCAGTAAGCAGCAGGGTCGCGCTCGCCAGTAGAGCGGTAGCGACGGGCAAAGTGCGACGGGCCACGATTGCAGTCCCCCAGGTTCGGCAGAGTTCGGCAGTGTTCGACTTGTGTGCGCCATGTGCGCCATGTGCGGCATGTGCGGCATGTGCGGCAGAGAATGGAGCCGGTCGACGCTACCAGGCGCGAGTGACCGGCATTGGTGGGCCTTGTGAAGGTTCTCGCGGCCGGTGAGATGACGGAAGCGAACGGTCCTCAAGTGCTACGGGGGCGCAGCGAAGCCGTGCCGTAACTGTGACGCGCGGTGGTGAATGTCCCTTCTGTGTCTCTTCTGGGTGGGCACATCTCGGAAGAGGAACGGGCGGGATCGGGCTCGAAGCGCTCAGAGAGAGTTGGGCGTACGGCGCAACTCGGGCGTAAACGGGCAGCCTGCGAAGTCCCTTACGTCCCCTCGGGAGCCGTTGCCCCTGTCTGACCTTCGGGCCCTTCCGTACCATCGCCTCAGTACGCTCAGCGTTCACAGTTCACTGCGCGGCACCGCCCCGCACCGCCCCGCACCGCTCAGACCGCTGATCCCCATCCGCTCCCTCCCAGAGGACATCAGGACACCCGCCATGGCGCGCACCACTTCAAGTTCGACAGGCGGCCCGTCGGCTCCACGGAATCGGACGCCGCAGCCGTTGCCCGGCCGTCGTCGTACGGTCGGGGACTTCGTCAAGGCGTTCTTCGCCTTTGTCGCGTTGGCCGCGCTGCTCGTCGGCGTGCCTGGCGCCCTCGCGTATGCCGTGGGGTGGCCGCTTCCTGGGGGTGCGCCCTCGCTGGACTGGTTGCAGCAGGAGATCACGGTCGGGACGTTCATCAACGTACTGACCGTCGTCGTCTGGCTCGCCTGGGCCCAGTTCACCGCCTGCGTGCTGGTGGAGATCAAGGCCGCTCTGTCCGGAGTCGGGATGCCGGGTCGCGTTCCGGGGGCCGGCGGCAGTCAGCTCCTCGCCCGGCAGCTCGTTGCCGCGCTGCTTCTGGTGGGTGCCACTGCCGCCAGCTTCGCGCCTGGGCTCTCGCAGTTCGGGCAGTCTCTCGAAGGGAATCAGAAGCCCGCTTCCGCCGCTTCCGCCCAGCAGACCCCCGGCGGTCTCTTCGGGCAGGAGCAGGCCGGGAGCGCCGCAAGCGCCATCGCCGAGCAGGCCGCTCAGGCCGAGCAGGCCGCCCATGCGGACAGCAACGCCAAGGACGGCGACACCAAGTACTACCGGATCCAGCCGCCCGAAGGGCGTCACCACGATTCGATGTGGGAGATCGCCGAGCGGCACCTGGGAGACGGGCGCCGCTACAAGGAGATCTACCAGCTCAACAAGGACCGCGAGCAGCCGGACGGCTCGCGGCTGTCCGAGGCCAGCCTCATCCGGCCCGGCTGGATCATGGAGATGCCCGCGGACGCGCACGGCGGCGAGCTCGTCGAGATGCCCGACGAGGCACCCAAGGTCTCGCAGGACGTGAAGGAGCAGATCTCCGACTACGCCAAGTCCGGGGATCAGGGCAAGGACGGGGCCAAGGAACAGGGCGGGGGGCAGGGCGGCTCTGGGTCCGTCGATCGCGATACCGCCCACATCACCATCCCCGAGCAGCGGCCCTCCGAAGGCGCCGGGCAGGGGCAGCAGCAACAACCTCCCGTCGCCGACAGTGGGAGCGAGTCCGAAGGGTTCTCCTTCGGGTTGCCCGAAGCGCTCATCGGGGCGCCCCTCCTCGCCGCCGGACTGCTCGGCGCGCTCGGGCGCCGTCGGCGTCACGCGCTGTGGCAGTCCGCCATGGGCGCCGTCGGCGGACGTCGCGGCATGGAGCCGCCGACGCCGACCGGGGGCGCCGCCGATGTGCAGGACGCGCTGCTCGTGGGGGCCGACCCCGAGGGCGTACGGCTGCTCGATCTGTCCCTGCGGGGGCTCGCTGCCTCCCTTGCCGAGGAATCACGGGCGCTGCCCACCGTCTACGCCGCCTGGCTCAGCAACGGCGACCTGCATCTGCAGCTCGCCCAGCCCGCCGGACGGCCGCCCGCTCCTTGGCAGTTGGGGCAGGACCAGACGTTCTGGATGCTGGCCCGGACCGACGCCGAGCGGTACGAGGACGTGGACACCGCCGCTCCCTACCCGGGGCTCGTGAGCCTGGGAACGCTCGACGACTCCCGGCTGCTGCTCAATCTGGAAGCCGTGCCCGGCGTCGTGTCGCTGAGCGGCACCGAGGCCGATCGCGCCGCCGTCTTCGCGTCCGTGGCCGCCGAGCTCGCCACCAACGGCTGGTCCGACCGCATGACCATCACCCTCGTCGGCTTCGGGCAGGACCTGACGCCGCTCGCGCCCAACCGTCTGCGTCACCTCGACGACATCGAGGCGCTCATCGAGACGATGGAGGCCGAGACGCGGCAGCGGCGCGGAGCCCTGGGGGCGGCCGGTCACGACTCCGTGCTCACCGGTCGTACGGGGCCCGCCCAGCACACCCGCTGGGCGCCGCACCTGGTGCTGCTCGCCGCCGAGCCCGAAGGGGACGACGCGGTGAAGCTCGCCGAACTGGCCGCCGACGCGAGCCGGTTGGGTATCGGGTACCTCGTCGGTACGGAGTCCGGCGACCTGCCGGGCGCCGCGTGGGAGATGGAGATCACCCCAGAGGGCAAGCTCCTCGCACCGCTGCTCGGCCTTGAGCTGGAGGCGCAGGCGCTGCCCGAGGCTCAACAGCGGGCCGTCGTGGAGCTGTTCGTCGACGCCGATCCGGGGGAGGGCGGCACTTCAGGTTCCGGCGCCGGCTCCGGTCGTACGGGTGCCACCCCGCCGTTCCTCGTGGACGTCACCGAGCAGGGGCGGCCCGCTGTGTACGCGCGCCTCGTCGGTACGTACGAGATCATCGGCCTCGACACGCCTGACGGCGAGCGCAGCCCGCTGATGCACGAGGCGCTGGCGCTGCTCCTGCTGCACCGCGAGGGCGTGCACCCCCGGGTGCTCTCCTCCGCGCTGTGGCCGCGGGGAGTCACCGAGGACGTACGGGACGCACTCATCGACCGGCTGCGGGAGTGGCTCGGCACCGAGCCCGACGGGTCGCCGCGGCTGCGGGCCGACCGGAGCGGGCGGCTCACGCTCGCCAAGTCCGTCGTATCCGATCTGGATGTTCTGCGGTCGCTCTACCACGAGGCGACCCAGGGGCGCGGGGCCAACAGCCGGGCCGTGCGCGGGCGGATGCTCACCGATGCGCTGGTGCTCGTGCGGGGGCCGTTGCTCTCGGACCGGCCGCAGGGGCGGTACGCGTGGCTCACGCACGAGATCATCGACGCGCAGTTGCCGCTGCTGGTCGCCGATATCGGGCTCGCCCTCTCCGAGTTCCACCTGGAGAAGGGGCGTGCGGAGAAGGCCATCGAGGCGTTGAACGCCGCGCTTGGCTCCGCGCCTGGTGATGAGCGGCTCTGGAACGAGTTGCTGAGGGCCACGCATGCGGTGGGCGACCCCGGTCGCCTTCAGCAGGTGGCCGCTGATCTCGTTTCCCGGAGTGGGGCTCGGGGCGTGCCGCCCCGGACCGAAGCCCTGCTGGACGAGTTGCTTCCTGCCTGGCGCAGTGGCCTCAGCGCCGTGGGGTAGTTCTCTTGCCGCGGGTGGGATTTCGAGGCCGCCGCCTCGCGGCGGATCTCTCCCACCCACCCACCCGTATCTCCGCGTCTAGAGGCTGACCGTTGGACCCGTTCTCGTACGTCGTCGTCGGCGGCGCCCTCTGGGGCGCCCTCGCCGGGCTCTTCGTGCCCCGTGCCGTCTATCGGCTCTCGGTGCCGCCCGACGAGGCGTGGCGGGGGACCTGCCCAGACGGGCATCCCGTCGGGGGGTGGGTCGGGCTCGCGCGGTGCGGGGGAGGGGGTCGTTACGGGCCCAGGACCACGAGCGTCGCCACCGTCACCGCCCTCGCCTGCGCAGCCCTCGCCGCCGCCACGGGCCCCCGGCCCGAGCTCGGCGTGTGGCTGCTGCTCGCGCCCTTCGGCGTACTGCTCGCCGTCGTGGACTTCGGCGTGCACCGGTTGCCGGACGTGCTCACCCTGCCGCTCGCCGCCGCCGCGCTCGTGCTGCTCGGGGGCGCCGCGCTGCTGCCCGAGCACGGCGGGTCCTGGACGCACTCGCTGTACGGCGCCCTCGCGCTCGGCGGCGCGTACTTCGTGCTCTTCCTCATCAGCCCGAACGGCATGGGCTTCGGCGACGTGAAGCTGGCGCTCGGTCTGGGGGCCGTCCTCGGCTGGTACGGGTGGGGCGGGGTGCTGCTCGGGACCTTCGCCGGGTTCCTGCTCGCCGCCCTGTACGGGACGGGGCTCGTCATCGCCCGCCGCGCCGGGCGCAAGACGGCGATCCCGTTCGGGCCGTTCCTGATCGGCGGCGCGTTCGTGGGGCTGTTGCTCGGGGCGTACGCCGCCTGACGTGCTGCCCGGGGTGTACGCCGCCTGACGTGCTGTCCGGGCTGTACGCCGCCTGACGTGCTGTCCGGGCTGTACGCCGCCTGACGTCAGGCGGCCAGATCCCCTGGCGTACGCTGAATCAGTCCGCCCACAACCCTTACGAAAGGGACGCCCCGGTGACCGAGAAGGCCGACCTTCAGTCCGTCCTCGACCGTGCCGCCGCAGGTGGGCGGATCAGCGCCGAAGAGGCGCTCGACCTCTACCGCGATGCCCCGCTGCACGCGCTCGGCGCCGCAGCCGACGCCATCCGCCGCCGCCGGTACGCCGGGACCGAGCACATCGCGACGTACATCATCGAGCGGAACATCAACTACACCAACGTGTGTGTGACCGCCTGCAAGTTCTGCGCCTTCTACGCCGCTCCGAAGGACACCAAGAAGGGCTGGACGCGCGACCTCGACGACATCCTGCGCCGCTGCGCGGAGACCGTCGAGCTCGGTGGCACGCAGGTCATGTTCCAGGGCGGGCACCACCCGGACTTCGGCGTCGAGTACTACGAAGAGCACTTCTCCGCGATCAAGAAGGCCTACCCCCAGCTGGTCATCCACTCCCTCGGCGCCTCCGAGGTCGAGCACATGGCCCGCATCTCGAAGGTCTCCGCGGAGGAGGCGATCCAGCGCATCCACGCCGCCGGTCTCGACTCCTTCGCCGGTGCCGGAGCCGAGCTGCTCCCGGCCCGCCCGCGCAAGGCCATCGCCCCGCTCAAGGAGAGCGGCGAGCGCTGGCTGGAGATCATGGAGATCGCGCACGGCCTCGGCGTCGAGTCGACGTCCACGATGCTCATGGGTACGGGCGAGACCAACGCCGAGCGCATCGAGCACCTGCGGATGATCCGCGACACGCAGGACCGGACCGGTGGCTTCCGGGCCTTCATCCCGTACACGTACCAGCCCGAGAACAACCACCTCAAGGGCCGCACGCAGGCCAGCATCTTCGAGTACATCCGCATGATCGCGATCTCGCGGATCTTCCTCGACAACGTGGCCCACATCCAGGGTTCCTGGCTGACCACCGGCAAGGAGGCCGGCCAGCTGACCCTGCACTACGGCGCGGACGACCTCGGCTCCGTGATGCTGGAGGAGAACGTCGTCTCCTCCGCCGGTGCCAAGCACCGCAACAACCTGCGCGACATGATCGACATGATCCGCAGCGCGGACCGCGTCCCGGCCCAGCGCGCCACGACGTACGAGCACCTCGTCGTGCACGACGACCCGGCGAACGACCCGACCGACGACCGCGTCGCCTCGCACATCTCGTCCACGGCGATCGAGGGCGGCACGGCGCACCCCGAGCTGAAGCTCCTCGCCTCCAACTGAGGCTGTCGTGCGCACACTTCACGTCGCCGAACGCTCACCGGAGTCGGCGGTCCTGGTCGACGGGGCGAGCATCGCCGCCGTCGGCCCGTACGAGGAACTGGCCGCCGCGCACCCGAACGCCCGCGTCCGGCGCTGGCCCGGCATCCTCACGCCGGGCCTGCTCAACCCGTATGGCCCCGAGCTCCTGGAGGCCACGTACCACCCCGACCCGCGCGAGGCCGACCAGTTCGGCACCGAGCCGATCGTCGGGGAGCGGGCCCGTGCCATCTTCCGCGCCGACCCGTCCCGCCTGGGGGCCAGCGCACGCCGCGGCGTACAGCGGCTCTTCGCGCACGGCACGGTGGCCGTCGCGGGCGAACTGAAGGCCAGGCCCGTCATCGACACCGTCCGCAGGGCGGGCCTGGCGGTGGGCCAACGCCCACCACGGCTTCCGGGCCCGGCGTCCCTGTCCCCGACCCCGCTGGTCCTCCTGCCACCCCTGAGGGAGGGCGCCCCGGCCCGCTTCGCGATCTTCGACGTGCCGACGCGCGCGGAGCTGGTGCGCCGGGGCGCGGGAACATGCGTGGCAACGGTGATGGGCGGCCGCCTGGTGTACCGGGCGCGCTGAGAGCCGCCTAGAGCTGAGGGCAGCCCCGAAGGGGCGCCCTCAGGGGCGCGGGGAACTGCGCGAGCAACCCACGACGAACCCGCCCCGCCAGGCAGCCCGCATCCGGCAGACGCACCGCGAAATGCCCGCCGCAGGCGAGTCGGCCGCCGCCTGCCACAATGGCGGGGTGACCCGAGCCACCCTGGAAAAGCAGCCGCACGAAGTCGCCTCCATGTTCGACGACGTGGCGGAACGGTACGACCTGACGAACGACGTGCTGTCGCTCGGCCAGGCGAGGCTGTGGCGCAAGGAGGTCGCGAAAGCGGTCGACGCGCGCCCCGCGCAGAAGGTGCTCGACCTGGCCGCGGGGACCGCCACCTCGTCGCAGCCCTTCGTACAGGCGGGCGCGTACGTCGTGCCCTGCGACTTCTCGCTCGGCATGCTCCAGGTCGGCAAGGCGCGCCACCCCTGGATGCCGTTCACGGCCGGGGACGCGACGAAGCTGCCGTTCAAGGACGACACGTTCGACGCCGTCACGATCTCCTTCGGCCTTCGCAACGTCCACGAGACGGACGAGGCGCTCCGCGAGATGTACCGCGTGACGAAGCCCGGCGGCCGGGTCGTCATCTGCGAGTTCTCGCACGCGACGTGGGCGCCGTTCCGCACGGTCTACGAGGAGTACCTGATGCGGGCGCTGCCGCCGGTCGCGCGCGCCGTCTCCTCCAACCCCGACGCTTACGTCTATCTCGCGGAGTCCATCCGCTCCTGGCCGGACCAGCCGACGCTGGCCACGCTGTTGCAGGACGCGGGCTGGTCGAAGGTGGCGTGGCGGAATCTGACCGGTGGGGTCGTGGCGCTGCACCGGGGATTCAAGGCCTAGGCCTGCCGCGGAGCGCTCGAACGGGGAACGCGCGGAATCCTGCGATGTGAACCGAGTTGACGGGAACCAGCCGCCGGGCAAGATGTGTCCGTTGATACGACTCCGCCGACTTCGCGACGGTGTCGGCGCGAAGCCGCTCTTTCGCGTCGGCCGCCGCGAGGTCGCCCGGCACGGGTCGGTCTTTCTGGTCATCTCCCCAATGACGGAGCGTTCCCATGGCGTCGTACTGCCCTCACTGCGGGGCACCCACCCCTGACGAGGCCCGCTTCTGCATGAAGTGCGGGCGGGAGCGCCCGCGCGACACGACAGTGGACGCGGGGCCCGCGGAGCTGCCTGCGGCAGAGCTTGGCGTACCGACCTCCGCGGACGCCGCGGACGCCGCGGACGCCGCGGCCCCGCCCGCGCCCGCGGCAGCGGAGGGGCCCGAGCCCGAAGCTCCGGAGCCCGCGAAGAAGACCGCGGAGGCGCCCGAGGGCCCGGGGTTCACCGCGACCTCCCTCCCCGCCCCGCCCGCACTTCCGCCTGTCCCGGTGACCCCGGCGCCCGCCGCCCCCTCCCCCCTCGGCGCCTTCTTCGGGCGGGCCTTCCGTGGGGACTGGGCCGGGGCCGCTCAAGCCGCCCTGTGGCCCGTGGGGTTGGTGCTCGTCGTGGCTGTCGCGCTGGCCGTTCCCTCCTACGGGCAGGAGGACGGCGACGTCGTCGTCGGGTTCAGCGAGCGGCTGCGGATCGCTCTCGCCCTGCTGCTCCAGGCCGTGGGCGGCGGCTTCGAGATCTCGGGGAGCGAGCGGCAGCAGTCGCCCCTCTTCGGTGACAGCTCCGGAAGCTCCGGCATGGAGGCCGCGTTCGACGGCACCGCCACGCTGCACCTCATCCCGCTCACCGCCACCGCCCTGTGGATGGGGGCCCTCTTCATCGGCGTACGCATCCTGCGCAACCGCGTCCTCGTACGCACCGGAGCGCAGGGCGGCCAAGGCGGAGGCACGGCCGGGCTCGAAGCGGCCCTGCGCGTCAGCCTGTTGGTGACCGCGGGCATTCTCGTGCTCAGCCTCTTCGCGCAGCCCGAGATCGACGGCGTCGAACTCTCCTCCTCGCCGGTGCTCGCCGCGCTCGGCGCGCTCGTTCTCGCGCTCGCCGTCTCCTGCGGTGTGCTGCACCGACACGACTTGGCACAGTGGCTCTCTCAACGGCCGGGCCGGCAGGCGGCGTTCCGGGCCACCGGCACCGCGCTGCGCGCTCTCGCGATCGTGCTCGTCCTCTGCTCGATCGTCGCGTTCATCAGCCTCGCCTCGGTCGACGACCTCGAAGGCCTCACCGACCTCGACGACGCCGACGTGTCCCCGCTGCTCATCGCTCTGCTCGTGCTGCCGAACCTCGGCGTGGCCGCCCTCGGCCTCGGGTGGGGAGCGCCGCTCGACGCCTCGGTGGAGGGCAGCAGTTCGGCGTACGGAGGCGGCTACGAGAGCGAGTCCTTCGGGCTCTCCGAGTTGGGGGACGTCACCAACGACTGGGCGATGGTGGGGGCGTTGGCACTCGGGCTCGTGTGCGCGCTGACCCTCGGCGTCCTCGCCGCACGCCGCTCGGCGCACCGCGGTGAGCAACTCCTCGCCGCCGGGATCTTCCTGGGGCTCTTCCTGCTGCTCGCCGGGGTAGGCGGATTCAGTGTCGACGCGTCCGGCAGTGCCTCGTCCGAGTTCGGCTCGGACACGGGCGCGAGCGGCTCGGGCAACGGCAGCTTCGAGGCGGGTGTGAGCGTGCCGGACGCGTTGCTGTTCGGGCTGCTCTGGGTCTTCGTCGCGGCCTTCCTCGCGCCGTACCTGCTGCAGATGGCGGGGCAGCGGACGGGGATCGTGGCGGCGCCGCTCCCGCCGATGCCGACCGGGCCGGCGGGCGCGCCCGGCGGCCCCGGCACCGCGCCCCCGGCGAGTGCCGCCGGTGCTGTCGGCGCCGTAGGTCCCGTCACAGCAGGCCCTGCGGCGTCCGGAGTCGCGAATCCCGCGCCCCAGCCCGCGTACGACCCGACCGCGAGCCCCGCCTACGCGCCCGCCGCCTATGACCCCGCCCTCTACGACCCCCACACCTTCCAGCTGCGCCAGCAGCCCCCAGGCGCCCCCAAGTCCCGCCGCACCGCCCTCTGGGTCGGCACCCTCGCCGCCGCCTTCCTCATCGGCAGCGGCATCGCGGCCGGCGTCCTGCTCTGGCAGGACAACGACGACGGCAAGGCGGACAAGGCGGGCGGCAAGGACGACAAGCCCGCCGTGAGCCGGACCCAGGACCCCACCGGGTCGCCCTCACCGTCTCCCTCGTCCACCTCGACGGAAGAGGCCACGGACGACCCCGTGGAGGAGCCGAGCGCGACCCCGGACGCCGTGGACGATGCCCCCGAACTGCCCGCGGACTCCGACCTGGTGTCCGACGTGAGCGGCTTCGAGTTCGCCGTGCCCGAGGGCTGGACCCGGCAGGGCGAGGACCGGCCGGGGCAGGTCGTGTACGCGGGGTCGACCGGCCGGGAGGAGTTCCTCGTCGGCGTGGTCCCGAACGCCCCGTACACCTCGTACGGGAACTTCACGACCATCGAGAAGGACGCCAAGAAGGACCCGAAGAAGTCGGACTACCAGCGGCTGCAGCTGGAGCCGAACACCTTCCAGGGGCGCAGCGGCGCGATCTGGGAGTACACCTACACCGACCAGTCGGGCCGTGAGATCCACGCCCTGAACCAGAGTTACGTCGCGGACAACGGCACCGAGTACGCCATCCAGCTCTCCTGGCGCGCGGACTTCTGGCCCGCGGGCGAAGGCGAGAAGATCCACCGGACCGCGCTGGAGCACTGGCGGCTCAACGGTTGAGCCGCCGGGCGGTCGCTGCGGCCCGGCACTCGCTACCGCCAGGCGCCGACCTCGCTGTCCGGTTCGTCCAGCTCCTGCCGCAGCCCGCCGTCCGGAGGCCCGGGGCGACGGGGCTCGCGTACCCCCGCACCGCCCTCGCCCTCGCCGGGGCCGAAGTCGAACCAGACGGTGACGACGGCGTCGCGGGGGATCCACACGCCGGGGTGCGGGTACTGCCGGACCACGTGGTCGAGGACGACCAGATGGAAGTCGGGGCGGTCCGGCGCCGCGAGCTCCACGCCGTGCTTCGCTGCCGACTCGCGCGCGTCGACGGCCATGAGACCGATCAGTGGCGGCACGAGTACTTCGTCTGTCCTGGGTACCTTCGGCACAGATGTCACCCCCAGCGGTACCGGCAGAGTAGACCCGCCACGGCGCGAGCCGGAAGCGGTGAGCGCCCCTTGGGGGGCGCGGGGAACCGCGCGATCAGCCAAGTGGTGCCGCACTCAGAGGACGAGACCGAAGCGGTGCGCCCGCCGCTCTGACCCCGGAACCGGCAGGGTCTCCTCAAGGTGCATGCCGAGTCGGCCCGTCACCGCGACGGACCGTGCGTTGCGGGCGTCGACCATCGCCACCACGTCCCCTGTGCCCGCAGCGCGCACCCGCTCCAAGGTGGCCTGCGCCGCGGCTGTCGCGTACCCCTTCCCCCAAGCGGCGCGACCCAGTCGCCAGCCGATCTCGATCTTGCCCTGGGGCCCCCATGCGTGCGGCCAGGGCTGTGCTCCGGCGAAGCCGATCGGCTCGCTTGCCGCGTCGAGCAACGTCCAGAAGCAGAAGCCGAGTTCGGCGTCGTGTCTGCGCTGCCGGGCAGTCAGCTCCTCGTACACGGAGAGCTCGTCCGATGTGCCGCCGAAGAACTCCATGACCTCCGGGTCGTCGAAGAGCCGGTGCCAGACGAAGGCGTCCTCGTGCGTCGGAACGCGCAGGTGTACGGCGGGCAGGGGCTTCGTCGGCAGTGCCTGCTTTGTCACGGGTGGCCCTTCGGCTGGCTGATCAGTACCGCTGCATAGACTGCCCATAACCAGTGCCCTCCGGCACACAGATTTCGAGCCTTGGGGAGAACCCGCCGTGACTGAGCCCCAGCCCCTCACCGAACACACCGCTGATGTGATCGTCGTCGGGGCCGGGCCAGCCGGTTCCACGACCGCCTACTACTTGGCGAAGGCCGGACTCGACGTACTCCTTCTGGAGAAGACCGCGTTCCCCAGGGAGAAGGTCTGCGGCGACGGCCTGACGCCGCGCGCCACCAAACAGCTCGTGTCCATGGGGATCGACATCTCCGAGGAGGCGGGCTGGCTGCGGAACAAGGGCCTGCGCATCATCGGGGGCGGCGTCCGGCTCCAGCTGGACTGGCCGGAACTCGCCGCCTATCCGAACTACGGCCTGGTCCGTAAGCGCGACGACTTCGACGAGCAGCTCGCCAACCAGGCCCAGAAGGCGGGCGCGCGCCTGCACCAACGCTGCAACGTCGGCGCCCCGATCGTCGACGAGCGCACGGGTCGCATCACCGGCGTGCACGCCAAGCTCGGCGAGGAGAAGACCCCGGTCACCTTCCACGCCCCGCTGGTGGTGGCCGCCGACGGCAACTCGACGCGGCTCTCCCTCGCGATGGGTCTGCACCGCCGTGACGACCGCCCGATGGGTGTCGCGGTCCGTACGTACTTCACCTCGCCCCGCCACGACGACGACTACCTGGAGTCCTGGCTCGAGCTGTGGGACCGCCGCGGCGCCGAGGACCGGCTCCTGCCCGGATACGGCTGGGTCTTCGGTATGGGCGACGGCACGTCGAACGTGGGTCTCGGCATCCTCGACTCCTCGTCCGCCTACAAGGAGCTCGACTGGCGCGAGGTGTTGAAGGCCTGGTGCGCCTCGATGCCGGAGGACTGGGGCTACACCCCGGACAACATGACGATGCCGATCCGCGGCGCCGCCCTGCCCATGGCCTTCAACCGCCAGCCGCACTACACCAAGGGTCTGCTCCTGGTCGGCGACGCGGGCGGCATGGTGAACCCGTTCAACGGCGAGGGCATCGCGTACGCCATGGAATCCGGGCAGATCGCGGCGGACGTCATCGTCCAGGCGCACGCCCGCTCGACCCCCGGCCAGCGTGAACTGGCGCTGCACAACTACCCGAAGGTCCTCAAGGACACCTACGGCGGCTACTACACGCTGGGCCGCGCCTTCGTGAAGCTCATCGGCAACCCGAAGGTCATGAAGATCGCCACGCAGCGCGGTCTGACGCACCCGATGCTGATGCGCTTCACGCTGAAGATGCTGGCCAACCTGACCGACCCGACGGGCGGCGACGCGATGGACCGCATCATCAACGGTCTGAGCAAGGTGGCCCCGAAGGCGTGATGGCGCTTCTGCACCGGTCAGAGGTGGGGCGTCCGGTTTGCCCCACCCGCCGGTCGGAAGGCAGGCTGGCCGCATGATTTTCATCGCCGTCAAGTTCACCGTCCGCCCCGAGTACGCCGACAGCTGGCTGGAGCGGACCGCCGAGTTCACGCGGGCCACGCGCGCGGAGGAGGGCAACCTCTTCTACGACTGGTCCCGCAGCGTGGACGACCCCAACCAGTACGTCCTCCTGGAGGGCTTCGCCTCGCAGGAGGCGGGCGCGGCGCACGTCGGGTCCGACCACTTCAAGGCCGGTATGGAGTCGATGTCCGAATTGATCGCCTCGACTCCCGAGATCATCCACACCGAGATCCCGGGCAGCAGTTGGTCCGAGATGGGCGAGCTCTCGCCGAAGAGCTGAAGCCCCGCAACGCGCGCAGAAGGGCCGGGAACCCCACTGGGGGGTTCCCGGCCCTTCTGGGTGGCTGTGAGGGCCCTCAGAGGACGCGCACGGCGCCGTCGGCGGGGTAGCCCGACAGATCCTGGATGACAACGCCCTTGCCGGGGTTGGCGGCGTCGAGGTACTGGCCGTTACCGATGTACACACCCACGTGGTACGCGGAGCCCGCGCCACCCCAGTAAAGGATGTCGCCCACCTGGACGTTGGAGAGCGAGACCGGGGTACCCGCGACCGACTGGTCCTGCGAGACGCGCGGAAGGTCCACGCCCGCCTGCTTGAACGCGGCCTGGACGAGGCTGGAGCAGTCCCAGGCGTTCGGTCCAGAGGCACCCATGACGTACGCGTCACCGAGCTGGGCCTTGAGGAAGCTGATGACCGAACCGACGTTGCCGCTGGCCGGGGCGGCCACATCGGCGGATGCGCTGGAGCCGGAACCGGAGGCACTGAGCGTGGTGCGCTCCTCGGAACGCGACGCGCGCTCCTCTTCCGCCTGCTTCTTGGCGGCGGCCTCGGCCTTCGCCTTGGCCTCGGCCTTCTTCTCGGCCTTGGCCTGGTCTTCCTTGGCCTGCTTGGCGGCCTTCACGGCGGCCGCGTCCTGCTCGGCACGGAGCTGGTAGCTGTCGGCGGTCTGCTGAGTGGCTTCAGCGGACTGCGCGATCTGCGTGGAGAGGTCCGCGCTGAGCGTGGGCATTTCGATGGTCTCGGTCACCGGCTCGGCGGCGTTCGCCGTTCCGGCCGCGGCGGCCACTGCCAGGGTGCTGAGGACGCCACCGGCAACTCCGGCGCGCAGGGCCATCTTCGAGGCGCTACGACGGGGCTTCCGGTGGCTGGGTATGTGAGCGGTGTGGGACATGAGACCAACCGCTATCAGGGAGTCCGGGTTCCCTTCAAGAAACGTGGGCTGCGCCACAGTTGCCCGTGGAGGCCCTGAATCCCGGGCGTGTCACTTCTTATTGACGCCGTAACGGGCAATGCGGACAACGTCGATCACGCCTGTGATCATGGGTTTTCTGCGATACGCCCGAATTGCCCGTGGACTACCACCGGTTGAGCCGGTTGGCCAAGCCCCGCTTCTCTGCCGGATCATGCTGTGTGGCGCAGGTCACAGTTTTGGCCCTAGGGGATCTCCCTGAGATCCCGCCGAGACCTTCCTGAGATATCCCGAAGAATTCAGGGGTGTTGTGGGTGTGGGGGACGCGTGACGGATCGACGGCGGATCGACGATGGATCGAGGGTGGATCCACGACGGACGGGTGCCGAGCCGGTGCCGGGTCGATCGGTGTCGACGGCCGTTTCGACCGTCGGCGTGACTGTCGCGCCGACGGCTGATTCGACCGTCGGCGTGACTGTCGTGCCGACGGCTGTTTCGGCAGCCGGCACGACTGCCGTGCCGACCATCGTGCGGACTGCCGTGCCGACAGCCATGCCGACTCACGGGTCGGCTCGTGTCGACCGCTCGTGAATCTGTGCACGCGTCAGCGGCCGTCCACCCTCATTCACACCTCTCCCGCCAAAGTGTGAACGAGCCGCCCCTATCAAGCCATCGCGTCCAGCGCCAATTTGCTTGCGGCGGCCATCGCTTGATAGGGCGACCCCCTTCCGACCAGCGGTAACTCGCCGAGATGTCACCTCTGGTGATCACTCAGGCGCTTCGCGTATGAAGATCACCGCTCATCCGACTTCATGATCCTTCGTCAGGTGGTGGAGATCACAAAGCCGTTGTCGCACCCCGTGTCGCAGATCACAGACCGGCGGGCATAAGATGCGGGGCAGTTGGGCTTGTGACCTGCTTCACATGTAAGCGATCTTCGTGGGCCGCAGTCCAATGCAACCGCCAACAGTCAGTGCCGACTGAGAGGAGCGAGGAGCGTGAATGCCTATGCGCCCATCCTCGTGCTGGGAGCCCTCGGGGCAGGCTTTGCGATCTTCTCCGTGGTCATGGCCACGCTTATCGGTCCAAAGCGGTACAACCGCGCCAAGCTCGAGGCGTACGAATGCGGAATCGAGCCGACGCCGACTCCGGCCGGTGGTGGGCGATTTCCCATCAAGTACTACCTGACGGCGATGCTCTTCATCGTCTTCGACATCGAGATCGTCTTCCTTTACCCCTGGGCCGTCACCTTCGACGCGCTGGGGATTTTCGGGCTCGTGGAGATGCTGCTCTTCGTGCTCACCGTCTTCGTCGCGTACGCGTACGTATGGCGGCGTGGCGGCCTGGAATGGGACTAAGGGTCTGAGGGGCAAAGAGCAATGGGACTCGAAGAGAAACTGCCGAGCGGATTTCTGCTGACCACCGTCGAACAGGCCGCGGGCTGGGTGCGCAAGTCATCCGTCTTCCCCGCGACCTTCGGCCTCGCGTGCTGCGCCATCGAGATGATGACGACGGGGGCCGGGCGCTATGACCTGGCCCGCTTCGGCATGGAGGTCTTCCGCGGTTCACCGCGCCAGGCCGACCTGATGATCGTGGCCGGGCGCGTGAGCCAGAAGATGGCGCCGGTTCTGCGGCAGGTCTATGACCAGATGCCCAACCCCAAGTGGGTCATTTCCATGGGGGTTTGCGCTTCATCGGGCGGGATGTTCAACAATTACGCAATTGTGCAGGGAGTGGACCACATTGTCCCTGTTGACATCTATTTGCCCGGCTGTCCGCCGCGACCCGAGATGCTGATGGACGCGATCCTCAAGCTCCACCAGAAGATCCAGGGCGGCAAGCTCGGGGTCAACGCCGAGGAAGCGGCCCGCGAGGCGGAGGAGGCGGCCCTGAAGGCCCTCCCCACCATCGAGATGAAGGGGCTGCTGCGGTGAGTGACGCGCACGACGAGCACCTGAACGGGAACGGAAACGAGAACGGAAACGGGAACGGCGTTCCGGCTCCCCGCGACGAGGCCGGCAAGGTCATCGGCGTACGGAAGGGCATGTTCGGCGCCAACAACGGCGGCGACACGTCCGGTTACGGCGGTCTCGTGCGGACGGTCACCCTGCCGGGTGCCTCCGCGCGCCCCTACGGAGGCTGGTTCGACGAAGTCGCCGACGAGCTGGAGGGGGCCCTTGAAGAGCAGGGGCTCGTGCCGGAGAACGCGATCGAGAAGACGGTCGTCGACCGCGACGAGCTCACCTTCCACATCGCGCGCGAGCACCTCGTGCGGGTCGCCCAGACCCTGCGCGACGACCCGGCCCTGCGCTTCGAGCTCTGCACGGGCGTCTCGGGTGTGCACTTCCTCGAGGACAAGGGCCGCGAGCTGCACGCCGTCTACCACCTGCGCTCGATCACCCACAACCGCCTGATCCGGCTCGAAGTCAGTGCCCCTGACGCCGATCCGCACGTCCCCTCGCTGGTCGCGGTCTACCCGACGAACGACTGGCACGAGCGCGAGACGTACGACTTCTTCGGCCTGATCTTCGACGGTCACCCAGCCCTTACGCGGATCATGATGCCGGACGACTGGCAGGGCTTCCCGCAGCGCAAGGACTACCCACTCGGCGGCATCGCCGTCGAGTACAAGGGCGCCCAGATCCCGGCTCCGGACCAGCGGAGGTCGTACAGCTGATGAGCACGTCACACGCATCCGCGCGCGAAACGACCGAGGGGACCGTATATACGGTCACCGGCGGCGACTGGGACGAGGTCGTCCAGTCCGCCGCCCGGTCGGACGACGAGCGGATCATCGTCAACATGGGTCCGCAGCACCCCTCCACCCATGGTGTGCTCCGGCTCATCCTGGAGATCGAGGGCGAGACCGTCTCCGAGGCCCGCTGCGGCATCGGCTATCTGCATACGGGCATCGAGAAGAACCTTGAGTACCGCACGTGGACGCAGGGCACGACGTTCGTCACGCGCATGGACTACCTGACGCCGTTCTTCAACGAGACGGCGTACTGCCTGGGGGTCGAGAAGCTCCTCGGCATCGAGGACCAGATCCCGGACCGCGCCTCGGTCCTGCGCGTGCTCCTGATGGAGCTCAACCGCCTCTCCTCGCACCTGGTGGCCATCGCCACCGGTGGCATGGAGCTGGGCGCGACGACGATCATGATCTACGGATTCCGCGATCGTGAACTCGTTCTCGACATCTTCGAGTTGATCACCGGCCTTCGCATGAACCATGCGTTCATCCGGCCCGGCGGGCTCGCGCAGGACCTGCCCCCGGGTGCGGTGGACCAGATGCGCGAGTTCGTGAAGAAGATGAAGAAGAACCTTCCCGAGTACGACAAGCTCGCCACCGGGAACCCCATCTTCAAGGCCCGCATGCAGGACGTCGGCTACCTCGACCTCGCGGGCTCCATGGCCCTCGGCGCCACGGGCCCCGTACTGCGCTCGGCGGGTCTGCCGCACGACCTGCGCAAGTCGCAGCCCTACTGCGGCTACGAGAACTACGAGTTCGACGTGCCGACCGCCGACACCTGCGACTCCTACGGACGCTTCCTGATCCGCCTTGAGGAGATGCGCCAGTCGCTGCGCATCGTCGAGCAGTGTCTGGACCGCCTTGAGCCGGGCCCGGTCATGGTCGCCGACAAGAAGATCGCCTGGCCCGCGCAACTGGCGCTCGGCCCGGACGGCCTCGGCAACTCGCTCGACCACATCAAGAAGATCATGGGCACCTCCATGGAGGCCCTGATCCACCACTTCAAGCTGGTGACCGAGGGCTTCAGGGTCCCGGCCGGACAGGCGTACACCGCGGTCGAGTCGCCCAAGGGCGAGCTCGGTGTGCATGTCGTCTCCGACGGCGGCACCCGCCCCTACCGGGTCCACTTCCGCGACCCGTCCTTCACCAACCTGCAGGCCATGGCGGCGATGTGCGAGGGCGGCCAGGTCGCCGACGTCATCGTCGCTGTCGCATCCCTCGACCCCGTGATGGGAGGCGTCGACCGGTGACCACCACTCCTCAGGGTGCGGGCGTCAGCCTGGGCATGCCCCAACTCCCCGCCCCCGACTTCCCGGCCGACGTACGGGCCAGGCTCGACGCGGACGCCAAGGAGGTCATCTCCCGCTACCCGGACTCCCGGTCCGCGCTGCTCCCGCTGCTGCACCTGGTGCAGGCCGAGGAGGGTCACGTCACGCGCACGGGCATGGCCTTCTGCGCGGAGGTGCTCGGCCTGACCACCGCCGAGGTCACCGCGGTCGCGACCTTCTACACGATGTACCGCAGGAAGCCCTCCGGGGACTACCAGGTCGGTGTCTGCACCAACACGCTGTGCGCCGTCATGGGCGGCGACGCGATCTTCGAGTCGCTCCAGGAGCACCTGGGTGTCGGCAACGAAGGGACCACGGAGGACGGCAAGGTCACGCTGGAGCACATCGAGTGCAACGCGGCCTGTGACTTCGCTCCCGTCGTGATGGTCAACTGGGAGTTCTTCGACAACCAGACTCCCGAGACCGCCAAGCGGCTCGTCGACGACCTGCGCGCAGGCGTGCAGGTCGAGCCGACCCGCGGCGCCCCCTTGTGCACGTACAAGGAGACGGCCCGGATCCTGGCCGGATTCCCGGACGAGCGCGCGGGCGCCGTCGAGGCGAGCGGCGGCGCGGGCCCCGCGTCGCTGATCGGACTCCGCCTGGCCAAGGGCGAGTTGCCGCAGCCGCGCGTGGTGGCACCGCGTACGGGCGGTCCGCAGGACGAGGCGCCTGCCGAGCACCTCAGCTCGCACGACGCACCGCAGGAGACCTCGGCATCCGACCCGGCCCACCCGGCCGGACCGACCGCCGAGGAGGGGGAGTGATGACCTTGGCAGCCGAGATCGACCACGAGACGAGCCCCGAGAAGCTGCTCGCGCCGGTGCTTTCGGCGTTCTGGGACGAAGAGAAGTCCTGGACGCTGGACACCTACCGACGGCACGAGGGGTACGAAGGCCTGCGCAAGGCCCTGGCCATGGCGCCGGACGACCTCATCGCGTACGTGAAGGACTCCGGTCTGCGCGGCCGGGGCGGCGCGGGTTTCCCCACCGGAATGAAATGGCAGTTCATTCCGCAGGGAGACGGGAAGCCGCACTATCTAGTTGTCAACGCCGACGAATCGGAGCCGGGGACCTGCAAGGACATCCCGCTCCTCTTCGCGAACCCGCATAGCCTCATCGAGGGCATCGTGATCGCGTGCTACGCGATCCGTTCGTCGCATGCCTTCATCTACCTGCGTGGTGAGGTCGTCCCCGTGCTCAGGCGGCTGCACGAGGCCGTGCGTGAGGCGAAAGAGGCGGGATTCCTGGGCGAGAACATCCTGGGCAGCGGACTCGATCTCGAACTCACCGTGCACGCGGGCGCGGGCGCGTACATCTGCGGTGAGGAGACCGCGCTGCTCGACTCGCTCGAAGGCCGTCGTGGCCAGCCGCGACTGCGTCCCCCTTTCCCTGCCGTCGCGGGCCTCTACGCATGCCCCACTGTCGTCAATAACGTCGAGTCCATCGCGTCGGTTCCCGCGATCCTGAATCGCGGAAAGGACTGGTTCAAGTCGATGGGGAGCGAGAAGTCCCCCGGCTTCACGCTCTATTCGCTGAGCGGGCACGTCACGAGCCCCGGCCAGTACGAGGCCCCGCTCGGCATCACCCTGCGCCAGCTGCTCGACATGAGCGGCGGGATGCGGGCGGGCCACCGGCTCAAGTTCTGGACGCCGGGTGGATCCTCCACGCCGATGTTCACCGACGAGCATCTCGACGTCCCGCTGGACTACGAGGGCGTGGGCGCCGCCGGTTCGATGCTCGGCACGAAGGCGCTGCAGTGCTTCGACGAGACGACCTGTGTCGTGCGAGCGGTCACGCGCTGGACCGAGTTCTACGCCCACGAGTCCTGCGGCAAGTGCACTCCCTGCCGCGAAGGGACGTACTGGCTGGTGCAGTTGCTGCGCGACATCGAGGCCGGCAAGGGCGTCATGTCCGACCTGGACAAGCTGAACGACATCGCCGACAACATCAACGGCAAGTCCTTCTGCGCCCTCGGTGACGGTGCCGCTTCGCCGATCTTCTCCTCCCTCAAGTACTTCCGCGAGGAGTACGAGGAGCACATCACCGGCAAGGGCTGCCCCTTCGACCCGGCCAAGTCGACTCTCTGGGCCGACCGGCCCGCCGCACATTCGGAGGTGAACGCATGACAGTGACCACCAACAGCGCTCCCTCCGGGGGCGGGGAGGCGGCGGTTCCGCCGGAAGACCTCGTGTCGCTGACGATCGACGGCATCGAGATCAGCGTGCCCAAGGGGACGTTGGTGATCCGCGCCGCCGAGCTCCTCGGCATCGAGATCCCCCGGTTCTGCGACCACCCGCTGCTCGACCCGGCGGGCGCCTGCCGCCAGTGCATCGTCGAGGTGGAGGGCCAGCGCAAGCCGATGGCCTCCTGCACCATCACCTGCACCGACGGCATGGTCGTGAAGTCGCAGCTGTCGTCGCCGGTTGCCGAGAAGGCGCAGCGCGGTGTGATGGAACTGCTCCTCATCAACCACCCGCTGGACTGCCCGGTCTGCGACAAGGGTGGCGAGTGCCCGCTGCAGAACCAGGCGATGCAGGTCGGTGACACGGACTCCCGCTTCGAGGGCAAGAAGCGGACGTTCGAGAAGCCGGTGCCGATCTCCACACAGGTGCTGCTCGACCGCGAGCGGTGCGTGCTGTGCGCGCGCTGCACGCGGTTCAGCAATCAGATCGCCGGTGACCCGATGATCGAGCTCCTCGAGCGCGGCGCCCTGCAGCAGGTCGGCACGGGCGAGGGCGATCCCTTCGAGTCGTACTTCTCCGGGAACACCATCCAGATCTGTCCGGTCGGTGCGCTGACCTCGGCGGCGTATCGCTTCCGCTCCCGGCCCTTCGACCTGGTGTCGTCGCCCTCCGTCTGCGAGCACTGCGCGGGCGGCTGCGCCACGCGCACCGACCACCGGCGCGGCAAGGTCATGCGGCGCCTCGCCGCGGACGACCCCGAGGTCAACGAGGAGTGGCTCTGCGACAAGGGGCGCTTCGGCTTCCGTTACGCGCAGAAGCCGGACCGTCTCACCACGCCGCTGGTGCGCAACTCCGAGACGGGTGAGCTGGAGACGGCCAGTTGGCCCGAAGCACTCGAAGCCGCGGCCACCGGGCTCGCCGCCGCGCGCGGCCGGGCCGGTGTGCTGACCGGCGGGCGCCTCACCGTGGAGGACGCCTACGCGTACAGCAAGTACGCGCGCGTGGCGCTCGACACGAACGACATCGACTTCCGCGCGCGCGTGCACAGCAGCGAGGAGGCCGACTTCCTCGCCGCACGCGTGGCGGGCCGTGGTCGGGATCTCGACGGCACCGGCGTCACGTACGCGGAAGTGGAGAAGGCGCCCGCCGTCCTGCTCGTCGGGCTCGAGTCCGAGGAGGAGGCGCCCGGCATCTTCCTGCGCCTGCGCAAGGCCTGGCGCAAGCACGGCCAGCGGACCTTCTCCCTCGCGACGCACCAGACCCGCGGCCTGGAGAAGGCGGGCGGCACGCTGCTGCCCGCGGCTCCCGGCACGGAGACGGAGTGGCTCGACGCCCTTGCCGGCGGAGTCGGCATCGAGGGCGACGGCGCCAAGGCGTCCGAGGCGCTGCGCACTTCGGGTGCGGTGATCGTGGTCGGCGAGCGGCTCGCCGCCGTGGCGGGCGGGCTCACCGCCGCCGTACGGGTCGCGTCCGCGACCGGTGCGCGGCTGGTGTGGATTCCCCGCAGGGCGGGGGAGCGCGGCGCCGTCGAGGCCGGTGCGCTGCCCTCGCTGCTTCCGGGCGGGCGTCCGTCCACCGACCCGCGCGCGCGGGACGAGGTCGCGACCGCCTGGCGCGTCGCCGAACTCCCGCACCGCTACGGCCGCGACACCGGCCAGATCATCGAGGCGGCGGCGACCGGCGAACTGGGCGCGCTGCTCGTGGCGGGAGTGGAGGTCGCCGACCTTCCCGACCCGGCACGCGCGCGTGAAGCACTCTCCGAGGTCGGGTTCCTGGTCTCCCTGGAGCTGCGGCCCAGCGAGGTCACCGAGCACGCCGACGTCGTACTGCCCGTGGCCGCGGTCGCGGAGAAGCCCGGCACCTTCCTCAACTGGGAGGGCAGGGCGCGGATGTTCGACGCCGCGCTCAAGCCGGACCACATGACGCGCACGCTGGCCCCGACGGACGCGCGTGTGCTGCACATGCTGGCCGACGCCGGGGACGTGCACCTGGGTCTGCCCGACCTGGCGAGCGCACGGCGCGAGCTGGACCGGCTCGGCGGCTGGGACGGGACGCACGCCACCGATCCGGTCGAGACGGCTGCTCAGCCGCCGAGGCCCGCCTCCGGAGAGGCCGTTCTCGCGGGGCACCGGCTGCTGCTCGACCAGGGCCGCCTCCAGGAGGGCGACGAGGCGCTCGCCGGCACGCGGCACGCCGCGGTCGCCCGGCTCTCGGCGGCCACCGCGGCCGAGGCGGGCGTCAAGGACGGCGACGTCCTGGCCGTCACCGGCTCCGCAGGCGCGACCGAACTGCCGCTGCAGGTCACCGAGATGCCCGACCGCGTGGTGTGGCTGCCGCTGAACTCGACCGGGGGAGGCGTCACTTCCGACACGGGAGCGCGCCCCGGCGACCTCGTCCGCATCGGCCCGGCGCTCCTGCCGGAGCCCTCTGAGGCCCCGGAGGTGACGTCGTGATGCACCACATGGTGCCGCTTGCGGCGGAAGACCTGTCCATGTTCGGCCGTGACCCGTGGTGGCTCGTCGCGATCAAGGCGGTGTTCTGCTTCGCGTTCCTGATGGTGACGGTGCTCTTCTCCATCGTGTGGGAGCGCAAGGTCGTCGCCTGGATGCAGCTGCGCATCGGGCCCAACCGGCACGGCCCCTGGGGCATGCTGCAGTCCCTCGCGGACGGCATCAAGCTGATGCTCAAGGAAGACCTGATCGTCAAGCGCGCGGACAAGGTGGTGTACATCCTCGCGCCGATCGTCGCGGCCATCCCGGCCTTCATGGCGATCGCGGTGATCCCCTTCGGACCCGCGGGCAACGAGATCTCCATCTTCGGCCAGCGCACGACGATGCAGCTCACCGACCTGCCGATCGCGATGCTCTACATCCTCGCGGTCGCCTCGGTCGGCATCTATGGCATCGTGCTCGCGGGCTGGAGCTCTGGATCCACCTATCCGCTGCTCGGCGGCCTGCGCTCCTGCGCGCAGATGATCTCGTACGAGATCGCGATGGGCGCCGCGTTCGCCTCGGTGTTCCTCTACTCCGGGTCGATGTCGACCTCGGCGATCGTGGAGGCGCAGGCGGACCGCTGGTACGTCCTGCTGCTTCCGGTCTCGTTCCTGATCTACATCGTGACGATGATCGGCGAGACCAACCGCGCCCCGTTCGACATGCCGGAGTCCGAGGGTGACCTCGTCGGCGGCTTCAACACCGAGTACTCGTCGATCAAGTTCGCGCTGTTCATGCTCGCCGAGTACGTCAACATGGTCACCGTCTCGGCGGTCTCGGTCACCCTCTTCCTGGGCGGCTGGCGGGCCCCGTATCCCATCAGCACCTTCTGGGAGGGCGCGAACCACGGCTGGTGGCCGATGCTCTGGTTCGTGATCAAGGTCCAACTGCTGCTGTTCTTCTTCATCTGGCTGCGCGGCACGCTGCCACGCGTGCGCTACGACCAGCTGATGAAGCTCGGCTGGAAGGTCCTGATCCCGGTCTCGGTCGTCTGGCTGATGCTCGTGGCGACGGTCAGGGCCATGCGGAACGAGGAGTACGACTTCACCTCGATCGCGCTCTATGTGGGCGGCGGAGTCATCGCGCTCCTGTTGCTCTCCGTCGTCGTCGACATCTTCCGCGACAAGCGTGAGAAGGAAGCGGCAGCCGATGAGGAGCCGGTCGCCTTCGACCCGATGGCGGGCGGATTCCCGGTCCCGCCGCTGCCCGGCCAGAGTCTGCCGCCCGTGCCACGCCGACGCTCGCGCCAGGAGCGGGAGTTGATTGTCAGTGGTGGGTCGGATACTCAAAGTGACGGAACCCGAAGTGACGGAAAGGAGGCGTCCGATGGCTGAGTCGAAGAAAGAGTCACAGCAGTCGCACCACGAGTCGAATCAATCGAAGCAGGGGTTCCAGAACCCCGTCGCGGGCTTCGGCGTGACCTTCAAGGCCATGTTCAAGAAGCGGCTGACCGAGCAGTATCCGGAGCAGGAGAAGACCACCGCTCCCCGCTTCCACGGCAGGCATCAGCTCAATCGCCATCCGGACGGCCTGGAGAAGTGCATCGGCTGTGAGCTCTGCGCCTGGGCCTGCCCCGCGGACGCGATCTATGTGGAGGGCGCGGACAACACCGAGGAGGAGCGCTACTCCCCGGGCGAGCGGTACGGCCGCGTCTACCAGATCAACTACGCCCGCTGCATCCTGTGCGGCCTGTGCATCGAGGCGTGCCCCACGCGCGCGTTGACGATGACGAACGAGTTCGAGCTGGCCGACAGCAGCCGCGAGAAGCTCATCTTCACCAAGGAGCAGCTGCTCGCCGGCCTGGAGGAAGGCATGGTCGAGTCACCGCACTCGATCTTCCCGGGCACGGACGAGCAGGACTACTACCGCGGTCTGGTGACGGAGGCGGCTCCCGGCACGGTGCCCCAAGTGGCCCTCTCCAAGGGCGAGACGCCCCAGGAGGCCGCTTCGACCTTCGGTGACTCCGAACCCGCGTCGGGGGAGGTGATCAACCGATGACGCAGCTCGCCGCCTACACCACCTCCACCGGTGAGGCCGTCCAGTTCTGGGTGCTCGGCACGGTCGCCGTGATCGGCGCCCTGTGCACGATCCTCATGAAGAAGGCCGTGCACAGCGCGCTCTGTCTGGCCGGGACCATGATCATCCTGGCGGTCTTCTACCTCGCCAACGGGGCGTACTTCCTGGGCATCGTCCAGGTCGTCGTCTACACCGGCGCGATCATGATGCTCTTCCTCTTCGTGGTCATGCTCGTCGGTGTCACCGCCGCCGACTCCCTGAAGGAGACCATCAAGGGGCAGCGCTGGCTGGCCGGCCTCTGCGGCTTCGGCTTCGCCATCCTGCTCTTCGGGGGGATCGGGAACGCCTCGGTGAACGAGTTCACCGGACTCGGCAAGGCGAACGCGGGCGGCAACGTGGAGGGTCTCGCCGAGGCCATCTTCACGAAGTACGTCTTCGCCTTCGAGATCACCGGCGCCCTGCTCATCACCGCCACCGTCGGCGCGATGGTGCTCACCCACCGCGAGCGCACGGAGCGCGCCAAGACGCAGCGAGAGATGTCCGAGGAGCGCGTGCGCGGCAAGCACCTGCCGCCGCTGCCGGCCCCCGGTGTGTACGCCCGGCACAACGCCGTGGACGTCGCGGGCCTGCTCCCCGACGGCACCCCGTCGGAGCTCACGGTCAACAAGACGCTGCGCGAGCGCGGTCAGATCCGCGACGTGTCGGACGAGGCACTGGACGACCTGCGGGCCCTCGAACAGCGCTCCGAGGAGCGTCTGGAGCGGTCGCCCAAGTCCGAGGAGGCGTCGAAGTGAACCCGGTCAACTACCTGTATCTCGCGGCGCTGTTGTTCTCGATCGGCGCCGCCGGCGTACTGATCAGGCGGAACGCGATCGTGGTCTTCATGTGTATCGAGCTGATGCTCAACGCGTGCAACCTCGCCTTTGTCGCCTTCTCCCGGCTGCACGGCAATCTCGACGGCCAGATCATCGCGTTCTTCACGATGGTCGTCGCCGCGGCGGAAGTCGTGGTCGGCCTCGCGATCATCGTGTCGCTGTTCCGCTCCCGTCACTCGGCCTCGGTCGACGACGCCAGCCTGATGAAGCTGTAAGGGGTCGCTGAAAAGTGGAGAACTCGATCGCGCTGCTCGTAGCGGCGCCTCTGCTCGGAGCGGTCGTACTGCTGTGCGGCGGGCGGCGGTTGGACCGTGTGGGCCACTGGCTCGGCACCCTGCTCGCGGCCGCCTCCTTCGTCGTCGGCGTGGTGCTCTTCGCCGACATGCTGGGCAAGGGCGCCGATGAGCGCTCCCTGTCGCAGCACCTGTTCAGCTGGATCCCCGTAGAGGGCTTCCAGGCGGACGTCGCCTTCCAGCTCGACCAACTGTCGATGACGTTCGTCCTGCTGATCACCGGTGTGGGCACCCTGATCCACATCTACTCCATCGGGTACATGGAGCACGACGAGCGGCGCCGCCGCTTCTTCGGCTATCTGAACCTGTTCCTCGCGGCGATGCTCATCCTGGTCCTCGCCGACAACTACCTCCTCCTGTATGTCGGATGGGAGGGCGTGGGCCTCGCCTCGTACCTCCTGATCGGCTTCTGGCAGCACAAGCCCAGCGCGGCCACCGCCGCGAAGAAGGCCTTCCTGGTCAACAGGGTCGGCGACATGGGCCTGTCGATCGCGATCATGCTGATGTTCACCACCTTCGGGACCTTCGCCTTCGGGCCCGTCCTGGAGGCCACCGGTGAGACGTCGGAGGGCAAGCTGACGGCCATCGGCCTGATGCTGCTGCTCGCGGCGTGCGGCAAGTCGGCACAGGTGCCGCTGCAGTCCTGGCTCGGCGACGCGATGGAGGGCCCGACCCCGGTCTCGGCCCTCATCCACGCGGCGACGATGGTGACCGCGGGCGTGTACTTGATCGTCCGCTCCGGCGCGATCTTCAACGGCGCACCGGACGCGCAGCTCGTCGTCACCGTCGTCGGTGCGGTCACGCTCCTCTTCGGTGCGATCGTCGGTTGCGCGAAGGACGACATCAAGAAGGCCCTCGCCGGATCGACGATGTCCCAGATCGGGTACATGATCCTGGCCGCGGGCCTCGGCCCCATCGGCTACGTCTTCGCGATCATGCACCTGGTGACGCACGGCTTCTTCAAGGCCGGGCTCTTCCTGGGGGCCGGTTCGGTCATGCACGGCATGAACGACGAGGTCGACATGAGGAAGTACGGCGGCCTGCGGAAGTACATGCCGGTCACCTTCGTGACCTTCGGGCTCGGCTATCTGGCGATCATCGGCTTCCCCGGTCTGTCCGGCTTCTTCTCCAAGGACAAGATCATCGAGGCGGCGTTCGCCAAGGGCGGCACGGAGGGCTGGATCCTCGGCTCGGTCGCGCTGCTCGGCGCCGCGATCACCGCGTTCTATATGACACGCGTAATGATCATGACCTTCTTCGGAGAGAAGCGCTGGCAGCCCGACGCGGAAGGCCACGAGCCGCACCCGCACGAGTCGCCCAAGTCGATGACGATCCCGATGATCGTGCTCGCCTTCGGGTCGGTGTTCGCGGGTGGCTTCTTCAGCATCGGCGACCGCTTCACGCACTGGCTGGAGCCGGTCACCCGGCACGACCACGGGCACTCGCCGCTGAGCGCCACCACGGTCACCGGTGCCACCATGGTGGTCCTGCTCATCGGTGTGGCTCTGGCCTACGTGCAGTACGGCCGCCGTCCCGTCCCGGTCACCGCCCCGCGCGGTTCGCTGCTCACCCGGGCCGCCCGGCGCGATCTCCTCCAGGACGACTTCAACCACGTCGTCCTGGTCCGCGGCGGAGAGCACCTCACCCGCTCCCTGGTCTACGTCGACCACACCCTGGTCGACGGAGTCGTCAACGGCTCGGCGGCCTCGGTCGGCGGCTTCTCCGGGCGGCTTCGCAAGATGCAGAACGGCTATGCCCGCTCCTACGCGGTCTCGATGTTCGGCGGCGTTGCGGTACTCATCGCCGCGACCCTGCTGATGAGGGCGGTCTGATACCGATGTCCTTTCCTCTGCTGACAGCGACGGCGGCCCTGCCCGCGCTCGGCGCGATCGCCACGGCGGCCGTCCCGGCCGCCCGGCGGACCGCCGCCAAGTGGCTCGCGCTGCTCGTGTCGCTCGCCACGCTCGCCCTCGCCGTGACCGTGCTCGTGCGGTTCGACCCGGGCGGCGACCGCTATCAACTGACCGAATCCCGCTCCTGGATCGCGGAATTCGGAGTGCGGTACGAGCTGGGGGTCGACGGCATCGGCGTCGCCCTCATCGCGCTCACCGCACTCCTGATGCCCTTCATCATCCTGGCCGGCTGGCACGACGCCGACCCCCTGGAGACGAAGTCCTCGCGCTGGCGGCCGACTCAGGGCTTCTTCGCCCTGATCCTCGCCGTCGAGGCGATGGTGATCATCTCCTTCGCGGCCACCGACGTCTTCCTCTTCTACATCTTTTTCGAAGCCATGCTCATCCCGATGTACTTCCTCATCGGCGGCTTCGGAGACCGCGCCCACGCGGGCAGCGACGAGAAGGCATCGGCGCAACGCTCGTACGCGGCCGTGAAGTTCCTCCTCTACAACCTCGTCGGCGGCCTCATCATGCTGGCCGCCGTGATCGGGCTCTACGTGGTGGCGGGGAACTTCTCGCTCCAGGAGATCGCCGAAGCGCGGGCCAACGGCACGCTCGACATGGCGACCAGCACCGAGCGGTGGCTCTTCCTCGGCTTCTTCTTCGCCTTCGCGGTGAAGGCGCCGCTGTGGCCGCTGCACACCTGGCTGCCGAACGCGATGGGCGAGTCCACGGCCCCGGTGGCCGTGCTGATCACGGCAGTCGTCGACAAGGTCGGCACCTTCGCGATGCTGCGCTTCTGCCTCGGGCTCTTCCCCGAGGCGAGCAAGTGGGCGACGCCGGTCGTCCTCGTGCTCGCACTGATCAGCATCATCTACGGCGCGCTGCTCGCGGTCGGCCAGCGCGACATCAAGCGCCTGGTGGCGTACGCGTCGATCTCGCACTTCGGGTTCATCATTCTCGGCATCTTCGCGATGACCTCACAGGGCCAGTCCGGCGCGACGCTCTACATGGTCAACCACGGGATCTCGACCGCCGCCCTGATGCTGGTGGCAGGCTTCCTGATCTCGCGGCGCGGTTCGCGGCTCATCGCGGACTACGGAGGGGTGCAGAAGGTCGCGCCGGTGCTCGCGGGCACCTTCCTGATCGGCGGACTCGCGACACTCTCGCTGCCGGGGCTCGCCCCGTTCGTGAGTGAATTCCTGGTCCTGGTCGGCGCGTTCGCGCGCTATCCGGTGGTCGGGATCATCGCCACCATCGGCATCGTGCTCGCCGCGCTCTACACCCTCGTCCTCTACCAGCGGACGATGACGGGCCCGGTGAAGCCGGAGGTCTCGGCCATGCCGGACCTGCGGGTGCGTGAACTCGTGGTCGTCGCGCCGCTGATCGCGCTCCTGATCGGCCTCGGCGTCTACCCGAAGCCGCTCACCGAGCTGGTGAACCCGGCGGTCGAGCACACCATGTCCGACGTACAGCAGAAGGACCCGAAGCCCGACGTGGAGGCGGCCAAGTGAGCGCATCAGCCGTCCACAGCCTGTGGACAATGGCGTCGGCCGCGGCGCCGCAAGATCAGATCGACAAGATCGACACTCCCACGATCGAATACGCGCAGCTGTCACCGACGTTGATCGTCATCGGTGCGGCGGTCCTCGGGATCCTCATCGAGGCCTTCGTACCGCGCAAATCCCGTTACTACGTGCAGGTGTTCGTGGCCGTCGTCGCCCTCACCGCGGCGTTCGCCGCGGTCGTCGGCCTCGCGACCACCGGGTACGCGTCGACGAAGGCGAACGTCGCCGCGATGGGCGCCATCGCTGTCGACGGGCCCGCGCTCTTCCTGCAGGGCACGATCCTCCTCGCGAGTCTCGTAGCGATCTTCACCTTCGCGGAGCGGCGGCTCGACCCGGTGGCGCACGGCGTTGGGGCCTCCCCTGCTCGAACGAAGTTGAGAGCTTGGGGACGCGTCGACTCGTTCGTCGCACAGGCCGGATCGACGCCGGGCAGCGAAGGCGAAAAGGCCGCCACCAAGGCCGGGTTCACCACCACCGAGGTGTTCCCGCTCGCCCTCTTCGCGGTCGGCGGGATGCTCGTCTTCCCCTCGGCGAACGACCTTTTGACGCTCTTCATCGCCCTTGAGGTCTTCTCGCTGCCGCTCTACCTGCTCTGCGCGCTCGCCCGCCGCAAGCGCCTGATGTCGCAGGAAGCCGCCGTCAAGTACTTCCTGCTCGGCTCGTTCTCCTCGGCGTTCCTGCTCTTCGGGATCGCCTTGCTCTACGGGTACGCGGGCTCCGTGTCGTACGGCACGATCGCGAAGGTCATCGACGGCAGCGTCCAGGAGGTCAACCCCGCGCTCGCCGACACCATGGGCAACGACGCGTTGCTCCTGATCGGCGCCGCCATGATCGTCATGGGGCTGCTCTTCAAGGTCGGCGCGGTGCCGTTCCACATGTGGACGCCCGACGTGTACCAAGGCGCTCCCACCCCGGTCACCGGCTTCATGGCCGCGGCGACGAAGGTGGCCGCCTTCGGCGCGCTGCTCCGGCTGCTCTACGTGGTCCTGCCGGGCCTTCGCTGGGACTGGCGTCCCGTGATGTGGGGCGTCGTGATCCTCACGATGCTGGCCGGCGCGATCGTCGCGATCACGCAGACCGACATCAAGCGGCTGCTCGCGTACTCCTCGATCGCCCACGCGGGCTTCATCCTCGCCGGTGTCATCGCCATGACCCCGGACGGCATCTCGTCGGTCCTCTTCTATCTGGCGGCCTACTCCTTCGTGACGATCGGCGCGTTCGCGGTGGTCACGCTGGTGCGGGACGCGGGCGGTGAGGCCACGCACCTGTCCAAGTGGGCGGGGCTCGGCCGGCGCTCGCCGCTGGTCGCCGCCGTCTTCGCGGTGTTCCTGCTCGCCTTCGCCGGCATTCCGCTGACCTCCGGGTTCTCCGGGAAGTTCGCGGTGTTCAAGGCGGCGGCCGAGGGCGGTGCCGGTGCGCTGGTCGTGGTCGGTGTGATCTCGTCCGCGATCGCCGCGTTCTTCTACATCCGCGTGATCGTGCTCATGTTCTTCAGCGAGCCGAAGGCGGACGGACCGACTGTGGCCGTGCCCTCGCCGCTGACGATGACGGCGATCGGGGTGGGCGTCGCGGTGACGCTGGTCCTGGGCGTGGCCCCGCAGTACTTCCTGGATCTGGCGAACCAGGCGGGGGTCTTCGTCCGGTAGCCGATCCGTCCGGTGGTCCACTTGTTCCAGTGATCCACTTGTTGCGGTGGTCCACCTGTTCCGATAGCCCGCCTGTTCTACTCGCCGCCGCCCGGCACCCCTCTCAGACGGGGTGCCGGGCGGCGGCCTGTGGATAACTCCGGAGGTGTCGGTGCGGAGCCCTATCGTGGAGGCAGTGGTCGAAGCGCGACGTACGGGGGCAGGGCGATGGATGGGATCGATGGCATGAGCGAGGTGACCGTACCGAGCGCGGTGGCGGAGAGTGACGCACTGCGGACGCTGCACCGCGTCTTCGGATATGACGCGTTCCGCGGCGAGCAGGAAGCGATCATCGAGCACGTGGTCGCGGGCGGGGACTCCGTCGTCCTGATGCCCACCGGTGGCGGCAAGTCGCTCTGCTATCAGATCCCGGCACTGGTGCGGCCCGGCACCGGTGTGGTCGTCTCCCCCCTCATCGCGCTCATGCAGGACCAGGTGGACGCGCTGCGTGCGCTCGGCGTGCGGGCCGGGTTCATCAACTCCACGCAGGACTTCGACGAGCGGCGCGTGATGGAGGCCGAGTTCCTCGCCGGGGAGCTCGACGTGCTGTATCTGGCGCCGGAGCGGCTGCGCCTTGAGGGGACGCTCGATCTGCTCTCCCGCGCCAAGATCTCCGTCTTCGCGATCGACGAGGCGCACTGCGTGGCGCAGTGGGGCCACGACTTCCGCCCGGACTATCTGGCGCTCTCCCTGCTCGGCGAGCGCTGGCCGGAGGTTCCCAGGATCGCCCTGACGGCGACGGCGACGCACGCCACGCACCGGGAGATCACCGAGCGGCTCGGCATGCCGGACGCGAAGCACTTCGTGGCGAGCTTCGACCGGCCCAACATCCAGTACCGCATCGTGCCGAAGGCCGAGCCGAAGAAGCAGCTCCTGTCCTTCCTCAAGGAGGAGCACGAGGGTGACGCGGGCATCGTCTACTGCCTCTCGCGTAATTCGGTCGAGAAGACCGCCGAGTTCCTCTGCAAGAACGGCATCGAGGCCGTTCCGTACCACGCGGGCCTGGACGGCGGGACGCGCGCGAGGCACCAGTCCCGCTTCCTGCGGGAGGAGGGCCTGGTCGTTTGCGCCACGATCGCCTTCGGCATGGGCATCGACAAGCCGGACGTCCGCTTCGTCGCACACCTCGACCTGCCGAAGTCGGTCGAGGGGTACTACCAGGAGACGGGCCGCGCAGGACGTGACGGCCTGCCCTCCACGGCCTGGATGGCGTACGGCCTCCAGGACGTGGTCCAGCAGCGGAAGATGATCCAGGGCAGCGAGGGGGACGAGGCGTTCCGCCGCCGGGCAGCCTCGCACCTGGACTCGATGCTGGCCCTGTGCGAGACGGCCCAGTGCCGCAGGGGCCAGCTCCTCACCTACTTCGGCCAGGACGCGAGCGGTCGGTCCTGCGGGAACTGCGACACGTGTCTCACACCCCCGGAGACCTGGGACGGCACGGTCCCGGCCCAGAAGGTCCTCTCCACGATCGTCCGTCTGCAGCGCGAGCGCGGGCAGAAGTTCGGCGCGGGCCAGATCATCGACATCCTGCTCGGCAAGAAGACGGCCAAGGTCATCCAGTTCGACCACGACCAGCTCTCGGTGTTCGGCATCGGCGAGGAGCTCGCGGAGGCCGAATGGCGTGGCGTGGTGCGGCAGTTGCTGGCGCAGGGGCTCCTCGCGGTCGAGGGGGAGTACGGCACGTTGGTCCTGACCGAGGAGAGCGGTTCGGTCCTCGGCCGGGAGCGGGAGGTGCGGTTGCGCAAGGAGCCGAAACGTCCCGCTGCGGCGAAGGCGGCCAAGGGCGAGCGGAAGGCGAAGGCCGCGGCTGCCGTCGCGGAGCTGCCTCAGGAAGCGGTGCCGGTGTTCGAGGCGCTGCGGGCATGGCGGGGCGCGCAGGCCAAGGAGCTCGGCCTGCCGGCGTACGTGATCTTCCACGACGCCACACTCCGGGAGATCGCCACGCTGCGTCCCGCGTCCTTGGCGGAGTTGGGCAGCGTCAGCGGCCTCGGCGAGAAGAAGCTGGCGACGTACGGGGAGGGAGTGCTGGGGGTCCTGGCGGAGCTGGACGGTACGGGGGCGCCGGCGCCGACGGGGGCTCCGGCGCCGACGCCGACGGCTGCTCCGGTGCCCCCGCAGGCTCCGGCTCCCCCGCAGGCTCCGGCTCCCCCGGAGGAGGAGTGGCCGGAGCCGCCGGAGGACTTCTGAGCAGCGCGTCGGGGAGAGGAGTCGGGGGTGGATCCACCCCCGCCCCTTGGCCGTCATCTGCGGGTGCGTCGTGGCTGGTCGCGCGCTTCCCCGCGCCCCTTCGGGGCGCTCAGCGAGCGGCGGTGATTCTGCCGGAAACATCCCCGAGGCCCACCCGGGTCCCGTCCGGGCCCGGGGCCCACGCCGAGAGCGTCACCTCGTCACCATCCTCAAGGAACGTCCGCTTACCGTCCGGGAGGACAAGAGCGTCGCGGCCGTTCCAGGTGATCTCGATCAGGGAGCCGTACTGACCCTCATCGGGACCGCTCACCGTGCCCGAGCCGTACAGGTCGCCCGTGCGCAAGGACGCGCCGTTAGCCGTCATGTGGGCCAGCTGCTGGGCGGCCGTCCAGTAGACGGTGGAGAAGGGGGGCTCGGAGATGACGTGGCCGTTCAGGGTCACGGTGATGCGCAGGTCGTAGCCGGCGGGCTCGTCGGCCACGGACTCAGCGGAGTCGTCCAGGTAGGGGAGGAGTGCGTGCGTACGCTCCGGAGGGGCGATCCGCGCCGCGTCCAGGGCCTCCAGGGGGGTGATCCATGCCGAGACCGAGGTGCAGAAGGACTTGCCGAGGAACGGTCCGAGCGGAACGTACTCCCAGGCCTGGATGTCGCGCGCCGACCAGTCGTTCAGGAGGCTGAGACCGAAGACGTGCTCCCGGAAGTCCGCCAGCGGCACCGGTGTGCCCAGCTCCGACGGCGTACCCACGACGAAGCCGACCTCGGCCTCGATGTCCAGGCGGACGGAGGGCCCGAAGACCGGCGCCGTCTCCGCGGGAGCCTTGCGCTGGCCCGACGGACGTACCACCTCGGTCCCGGAGACCACAACAGTGCCGGACCGGCCGTGGTAACCGATGGGCAGGTGCTTCCAGTTGGGGGTCAGCGGGCTCGGTGCGTCCGGGCGGAAGATCTGGCCCAGGTGGGTCGCGTGGTGCTCGGACGCGTAGAAGTCCACATAGTCCGCGACCTCGAAGGGGAGGTGCAGCGTGACCTCGGACAGCGGGTGCAGCAAGGGGCGTACGACCTCGCGGTGGGCGGGGATCGTCACCCACGCGGTGAGCGCCCGCCGCACGTCGGACCAGGCGGTGCGGCCGGCGGCGAGCAGCGGGTTCAGCGTGGGCCTTGCGAGCAGCGAGACATAGGGCGAGCCGAGCGCGGCCGCGACGGCGCCCGCGTCGAGGACGTGATCGCCGAGCCGTACGCCGACACGGCGCTCCGCGACCCCCGCCGCGTCCCCTGCCAGGGAGAACACGCCGTACGGGAGATTGTGCGGCCCGAAGGGGTCGCCCTCCGCGAGAGCGAAGGGGTCGATTGCGGAGCGGACGGAAGGGTTGCTCCCGGCCTGATCGAGCGGGGTGTGCTCGGACATGCGTACCTGCCTCGCTTCCAGATGGGTGTGCCACACGTTACGTGGAAGCCACCGGTTGGGGCAGTGTCTAAAGAGTTCGCAATGTCCGGATAAACCTTGCTGGAGTGGTCAGTTCCGGCTTAGCGTCCATTGGGGGGACGCGGACGGGGTGGGTCCGGGTCATACGGAGGGACACGTGGGGGGACCCGTGGCCATGACCAACGACAGCATGCCCTTCACGGCCGACCGTGAGGTGCCCGGCCTGATCGTGAAGTTCGGCGACTATCCGCTGCACCACGGCGGCGTGGGGGCGATCCGCAGCCTGGGGCGGCTCGGCGTGCCCATGTACGCGATCACGGAGGACCGTTACACACCGGCCGCGGCCTCCCGCCATCTCACCCGCGCCTTTCCCTGGCCGACCACCGGCGCGGAGGAGCCGGAGCGGCTCGTCGAGGGGATGCTGCGCGTCGCGCGCCGGATCGGCAGACCCACGGTCCTGATCCCGACCGACGAGGAAGCGGCCGTCCTCATCGCCGAGCATCAGGAGCCGCTGAGCGCGGCGGGGTTCCTCTTTCCGCGCGTGGACCCGGAGTTACCCCGCCGCCTGGCCAGCAAGCGGGGCCTGCACGAGCTGTGCGTGGAGCACGGCATCGCATCGCCCGCGGCGTCCTTCCCCGAGAGCTACGGGGACATAGCGGAGTTCGCCGCTGCGGCGGTCTTCCCGGTCGTCGCCAAGAACCGCGAGGCGTTCACGCGCCGCTCCTGTCCGGCGGTGAACGGGACGACGCGCATAGAGACCCCGCAGGGCCTGCTCGGCCTGGCCCGTGGCTGGGGCGAGCGCCCCGGAGTGATTCTCCAGGAGTATCTGCCGAGGGAGCAGGCCGAGGACTGGATCGTGCACGCGTACTTCGACGCGGACTCGGTGCCCCGCGCGATGTTCACGGGGGTCAAGGTGCGCTCCTGGCCGCCGCACGCGGGGATGACGGCGCATGCGTACGTCGTCGACAATCCGGAACTCGCGGACCTCGCCGCACGTTTCATCAAACAGATCGGCTTCACCGGCGTCATCGACCTGGACCTGCGCTTCGACCGGCGCGACGGTCAGTACAAACTGCTCGACTTCAACCCCCGCATGGGCGCGCAGTTCCGGCTCTTCGAGAACGAATCCGGTATCGACGTGGTCCGCGCGATGCACCTGCACCTGACAGGCCGCACTGTTCCGGAGGGGGAGCAGCGCGCCGGTCGTCGGTACGTCGTGGAGAACATCGACCTACCCGCCCTCCTCGCCTACCGCCGCAGTGGCTACACGACACCGCACGCGCCCCCGCACGCGAGCGGCACGGAGCTGGCATGGCTCGCGTCGGACGACATGAAGCCGTTCTTCACGATGCTCGCGCGATTCATCCGGCCGGGGGCGAAGCATCTGTACCAACTGTGGCGGACCAACAGACGGGGCAGCACGACCGGTTGAGCAGGCCGCCGAACCATGCACCACACGAAGTAGGCACACGCAGTAAGTGACGTCCTGGGGAGGACTTCGTGATCCATCCAGTAGCAGTCATCGGGGCGGGGCCGTACGGCCTTTCGACCGCGGCCCATCTGCGGGCCCGTGGTATTCCCGTACGGATCTTCGGTGATCCGATGGTGAGTTGGCGTGCGCACATGCCCGCGGGGATGCTCCTGAAATCGACGCCGGTGGCCTCGAACATCGACGCGCCACAGCGCGGCCACACCCTCGTCGACTACTGCGACGCGGCGGGGATACCGCGCCTGGTCACCGACGAGGACATCGTCCCGATCGAGACGTTCATCGCGTACGGCGAGTGGTTCCAGCAGAAGCTCGTGCCCGAACTGGAACAGGTGCGGGTGGTGTCGGTCGAGCGGCGCGGCACGGCGGGCTTCGAGCTGAAACTGGACTCGGGGGAGCAGTTCACGGCGCGTGCGGTCGTCGTCGCGACCGGCCTGTCCGGACTCGCCCATGTCCCGCGCGAACTCGCCTCGGTCGCACCGGACGGGCCGGCCCCCACAGGGCCCGTCTCGCACAGCTCGCAACACCACGACCTGTCACGCTTCTCCGGCCGTGAGCTGATCGTCGTCGGCGCAGGCCAGTCCGCGCTCGAAACAGCGGCGTTGGCGGCGGAGGCGGGAGCGCAGGTACGTGTCGTGGCTCGCGGCAGGGGCGCGGTGGACTTCGGCGACCCGCCCTGGAAGCAGCCGAAGTTGCGTCCGGAATCGCCGTTCGGCCGCGCCTATTCGCTGTACGCGATCAGCTATCACGCCGACCCGTACCGCCATCTGCCCCCGCAGGCACGCCACTTCCTGGTCCGCCGCATCCTGGGCCCCCTCAGCGCGTGGTGGCTGCGGGACCGCTACGAGGACAAGGTGGAGACGCGGGAAGTACGCAGGATCATCAAGTCCGAGGTGCAGGAAGGCAGTCCACTGCTGCGGGTGGAGACGCCCGGCGGCCGCATCCGGGAGCTCACCGCGGACCACGTGATAGCGGCGACGGGCTACCGCGTCGACATCGCCGCGATGGACTTCCTGGGCCCCGCGCTCCGCGCCCGCCTGGCCACGAGCCGCGGCACCCCGAAGCTGGGCGCGGGCTATGTCTCGTCGATCCCGGGCCTCTACTTCACGGGCATGCTGGGCGGCTCGTCGTACGGCCCGATCATGCGGTTCGTCTGCGGCACGGAATTCGCTTCGCCGCGGGTGGCTCGGCACCTGGCACGGACGCACGGCTGAGCCGCCGGCCAGGGACCGGCCGACGAGCTTGTTCCAGGGGCTTGGCCACCTGTCTTCCGGCGGGTGGTCCCGTCCCGGGGCATGTGCACATCCCGCCGCCCTCGCGCAACCGCGATGGCTCGAAGCGACACGTCCCGGTGAATCCGCCGAGCGCCGGTTGTGCGACCAGCGCACTGCGCGCGTCACAGCTCCTGTCACGTTGCTTTCGACATCGCCGGGGATCCGTATTCTCTGGATCATGGCTGTAGCCCTCGCATATTCACTTATCGCCACTGACCTGGACGGAACGCTGCTGCGCGGCGACGACACCGTCTCCGACCGGTCGTTGGCCGCCCTTGCGGCGACAGCCGGGGTGGGGGCGCGCCACCTGGTGGTGACCGGGCGGCCCGCGCCACGGGTGAAGCCGTTGCTCGACGATCTGGGGGGAGATGGCCTGGCCGTCTGTGGGCAGGGGGCGCAGTTGTACGACGCCGGGGCCGACCGCATGGTCTGGTCCGTGACGCTCGACCGCGAGCTCGCCGAAGCCGCGCTCGGGAAGATCGAGGCCGAGGTCGGGGAGGTCTACGCCGCCGTCGACCAGGACGGCGTGGACGGGCTCACCCTCATCGAGCCGGGGTATCTGATGCCGCACCCCACCCTGCCCGCGGTGCGTGTGAAGGGGCGTGACGCCCTGTGGGCCGAGCCCATCAGCAAGGTGCTCCTGCGCCACCCCGACCTCACCGACGACGAGTTGGCCGCCGTCGCGCGCGATGCCGTCGGGCCCCTCGCCACCGTCACCATGTCCGGACCCGGCACCGTCGAGCTCCAGCCGCGCGGGGTGACCAAGGCGACCGGCCTTGCGCTGGCCGCCGAGCGGCTCGGGATGACCGCCGAGGACACCATCGCCTTCGGGGACATGCCCAATGACGTACCGATGTTCGTGTGGGCGGCCCGTGGCGTAGCCATGGCCAACGCCCACCCCGACCTCAAGTTGGCCGCCGATGAGGTGACTTCGACCAACGAGGAGGACGGGGTGGCCGTCGTGCTCGAGCGGCTGCTCTCCGGGCAGCGGGCGGGCTAGCCCGCCGTTCGCGGGATGCGCTTCTCCCACGTCCTGTGGAACACCACCTCGTCACGGTCCTTGCACACGACCTCGTTCGACGTGATGAAGTCCGTCGCGTCGCACGTGATCTCCGAGCGGGAGGTGATCGACACGTCCCATGCCAGCTCGGGCCGGTGCAGACGGATCGTCCAGTCGGAGCGGGTGCGGGCGCTGAGGGGGTCGGACTCGTTGATCGTGTACGTCTCCACCGCGTCCTCGGTGAACTCGAGGCCGTCCGGGTAGACCCGTGTGCCGCCGTAGCGTGGGTCCACCTCCATGCGCCATTCGCCCTTCGCCACATCGCGTACGACCAGGCGCTCGGGACGCAGCTCGTCGAGCGTCGCCGGGTAGACCACCTCGAGCGGCTCCGACTGCTCGGGAGCCTCGAAGGTGATCGACGGGTCGAGGTCGCCCTCGCGCACCGGGAGTTCGAGCGCACTGCCCGCCGGGTCGAGGACGAAGCCCGCCGAGTCCGCCTGCGGCCAGATCCACGGCCAGTACGCCGACGACACCGCGAGCCGGATCTTGTGGCCGCGCGGGAAGGTGTGGCCGATCGCGTTCAGGTCGAAGGTCACGTCTTCCGTCTCGCCGACCGGCCACGGGTCCACCCGGTCCCGGCCGTTGCGCGACGAGAGGTTCAGGACGCCACGGGTGACCAGGGTCGACGAGCCGTCCGGTGCCACGTCGCACACGCGCGCGATCGCCTGGCCGGACGGGGCGTCCATCTTCAGGCGCAGGGTCACCTTGGGGCGGCCCAGGATGCGTACGGCCGAGGGGACCTCGAACTCGAAGCACGCCGACTTCGCGTCCTCGTCCCGCTGGTCCGGCGGCAGGTCCGCGTCGTTGCCGAACGGGAAGTAGCGCCCCGCGTCCAGGCCCGTGTGCTGGGGGGAGTTCACCACCAACGGCGTGCCCTGGAGGGCGTACGCGACCGGCGTGACGTTCGGGGACGGCCAGGACGGGTCACCGACCCAGCCGCCCGGCAGCTCCGCGTACACCGTCGCCGGCGGGTGCGAGTCGCTGATCCAGGAGCGGAGCTTCGGCTCGGCCATCACCCCTGTGTCGACGCCCTTCAGGTGCTGGTCCCACCACCTGAGCGTCTCCTGGAGGAAGCCGATCGCCGGACCCGGCGGCAGGCCACGGTCGGGGTACTGGTGCGACCACGGGCCGATCAACCCCCGTACCTCGCCCGGCAGATGCTCGACCAGGCGCAGGACCGTGTCCCGGTAGGGGTCGTGGAAGCCGCCGACCGCGAGCACCGCCGCGTCGATCGCGGAGTAGTCCTCGCAGACGCTGCCGTGCCGCCAGTAGGCGTCGCGGGTCTGGTGGTCGAGCCAGGTGTGGATGAAGGGGTCGACCGCTTCGAGGCGGGCCAGCCACATGTCCCGCCAGCGGTCGCCGACGAACAGCGGGTCCGGCGGGCGCGACACGAAGGCCAGCATCGTGGCCGCCCACGCGTGCATGTCCACGGCGAGGACGGAACCACCCATGTAGTGCACGTCGTTGTCATAGCGGTCGTCCGCGGAGCAGACCGTGATGATCGCCTTGAGCGGCTCGGGCTTGAGTGCCGCGATCTGGAGGGAGTTGAAGCCGCCCCACGAGATGCCGAACATGCCGACCTTGCCGGAGCACCAGGGCTGCTCGGCGAGCCAGTCGACGACCGCGACCCCGTCCGCGAGCTCCACGGCGTCGTACTCGTCGCCCGGCATGCCCTCCGAGTTGCCGTGGCCCCGCACGTCGACGCGCACGGAGGCGTAGCCGTGGCCCGCGTACCAGGGGTGGCGCTGGAAGTCGCGTGGCGCCGTCCAGTCGCTCAGGCGGTAGGGGAGGTACTCCAGGAGCGCGGGGACGGGTTCGTCCGTCACCGGGCGCCAGATGCGCGCGTAGAGCTTGGTCCCGTCCGGGAGGGGTACCTGGACGTCCTCGCGCGTGGTCTCGTACGGGAAGGAAGTGCGAATCTGCATGGCGGGAACCTCAGTGTCCTCAGTGGACGGGGTGCATGGTGCGGCGCAGCCACGGTGCGAGCAGGATGACGGCGATACCGGCGGCGACCGCGATCGCGCCGTTCACGCCGAAGTACGCCGGGTTGGAGACCTCTCCGTAGAGCTTCACGATCTGGGCCTGGATGCCGTTGGCGAGGGCGAGCGAGAGGAACCAGAGGGCCATGGTCTGACTGGCGAAGGCCTTCGGGGCGAGCTTCGTCGTGGCCGACATGCCGGAGGTCTCCACGAGGATGTCGCCCAGACCGAGCAGCAGGTACGAGCCGACGATCCACCAGACGGCCATCTTGTACGTGTCGTCCGAGTGCCCCGAGGTCGGCAGGACCATCAGGAGGAACGAGAGGCCGCCCAGGATCACGCCGAAGGCGATCTTGTTCGAGGCGTGCGGCTGGCTGTGGCCCATCCGGGCCCAGACCGCGGCGACGACGGGGGCGAGCGCGACCTCGAAGGCGCCGAGCGCGGAGGCGTACCAGCTGGCGGGGAAGGTGAAGCCGAGGATCGCGGTCTCGGCGTTCGTCGACGCGAGCAGGATCATCGTCGAGTAGGCCTGGAAGAGGATGAAGTTGAAGACGACCGAGGCGAGGAAGAGGACCACGTAGGGCTTGAGTCGTCCGCGTTCCTCGCTGCTCACGCGCGGGCTGCGGAACATCACCACGAAGTAGACGATCGGCGCGATCACCGAGACCAGGGTGAGCAGGTCGACGAAGCGGTCCATCGTCAGCCAGCCGATGCCGGCGAGCAGACCCGCGAGCGCGGCGAACACGACGACGCCCGCGACGATCAGGGCGACCGCGCGGCGCATGGCGCCCTTGGGCAGCGCGAATTCGGCCGACGCCTTGCGTCCGGCGAGGTGACGGCGGCCGAGGACGTACTGGATGAGGCCGAAGGTCATGCCGATCGCGGCCGCCGAGAAGCCCCAGTGCCAGCCCTTGTGGTCGCCGAGCCAGCCGGTGATCAGCGGGCCCGCGAAGGCGCCGATGTTGATGCCCATGTAGTACAGCGCGAAGCCCGCGTCGCGGCGGTCGTCGTCGGTGCGGTAGAGCTTGCCGACCATCGAGGCGACGTTCGGCTTCAGGAGACCGGTGCCCGCGCTGATCAGGCCCAGGCCCACCCAGGTCATCGTGGCCGTCGGGACGGCCATCGAGTAGTGGCCGCAGGCGATGAGGATGCCGCCCCACAGGACCGCGCGGTACGAGCCGAGGATCCGGTCGGCGAGCCAGCCGCCCGCCACCGACACCAGATAGACGAGCGTTCCGTACGCCGCCGACACCGAAGCGGCGGTCCCGGAATCCATGCCCAGTCCGTCGTTCGCGACGGAGTCGGCGAAATACAGGACGAGGATGGCCTGCATGCCGAGGAACGAGAAGCGCTCCCAGACCTCGAGGCCCGACAATGTGAGCAGCCCGCGCGGCTGCCCGAAGAAGGCGTGGTCGTCGCCGGGCGGCGGGTCCGTCGGCGGCTCCGCGGGCGGTTCGGTGTCGGGCTCAGTGCGGGACAAAGGTTGTGCTCCCGGTAGTTCTGTTGTTCATGGTGCTTTCGTGAATTACGGGGTGATGCGGTCTTCTGTGTCGTATCGGCTGATCAAGAACATACCGGTGGTGATCGCACGTCGCCTGGGCGGCATTGCACAGGCGGGTGCCCACTGTGATCGAAAGGCGACCGGATACGCTGACTTGAGTGATGGCAGCGACACATCGACAAACCGTGTCATCGACGCGATCATCACGCAAAGATCGACCGAGTGATGATCGACCGAGTGACCGACTTGTGATCGTCAGCAGACAGGAGAACCCCTCGTGACCGTCGTCGGGCCCTTCGGCCTCAGCGTGCGGGACCAGGCTCTCGAAGCCGATGTCCAGGCCGGATTGGCGGCCGTCGAGGAAGGTCTGCTCGACGCCACCAAGAGCGGGGTCCCCTTCATCACGGAGGCCGCGCAGCATCTGGTGCGCGCGGGCGGCAAGCGGTTCAGGCCGCTCCTCGTGATGCTCGCCTCGCAGTTCGGCGATCCGTACGCGCCGGGCGTCGTGCCCTCCGCCGTCGTCGTCGAGCTCACGCACCTCGCGACGCTCTACCACGACGACGTGATGGACGAGGCGGACGTGCGCCGCGGGGTCGACAGCGCCAACCAGCGCTGGGGCAACTCCGTGGCCGTGCTCACCGGCGACTTCCTCTTCGCCCGCGCCTCGTACATCCTGGCCGACCTCGGCCCGGACGCCGTCCGCATCCAGGCGGAGGCCTTCGAACGCCTGGTCACCGGCCAGATCCTGGAGACGGCGGGACCGACCGAGGGCCGCGACCCGATCGACCACTACCTCGACGTGCTCGGCGGCAAGACCGGCTCACTCGTGGCCGTGGCGTGTCGTTTCGGCGCCATGATGTCGGGCGCCGACGAGACCGTCGTGGACGTCCTGACCCAGTACGGCGAGCGGCTCGGCGTCGCCTTCCAGCTCGCCGACGACGTACTGGACATCGCATCGGACTCGCACGAGTCGGGCAAGACGCCCGGCACGGACCTGCGCGAGGGCATCCCCACGCTTCCGGTCCTGCGCCTGCGTGAGCGGGTGGAGAAGCTCGGGCTCGCCGAGGACATCGCCCTGAGCGAGCTCCTGGACTCGGACCTGACGGACGACGCCCGGCACGCCGAGGCGCTGGCACGGCTGCGGGTCCACCCGGCCCTGGAGCAGGCGCGCAAGGACACCGTGCGGTTCGCGGAGGAGGCGCGGGACACGCTCGCGCCGCTGCGGGACTGCGACGCGAAGACGTCGCTCGTCGAGCTCTGCGATCTCGTGGTGCATCGGGCGGGCTGAGTCGGCGCGCAGGGCGGGCCGTCGACGTGACGGATCGAGTGTGGCTTAGGTCACACTTTCCGTTCGTCCTGGAGTGAGTCCAGGATCAGATCTATTCCGTACCTATGCCCGGAAGCCGACGCAGTGGGGCGTCGGCTCAGGTACGGGGAGATTTCTGACCATGGGCACTTTTGGTACCTCGGGTACTTTCGCGCACCGCCGCAGGGCTCTGCTCGCAGCCGGTGTGGCCGTCGCCGCGGCGGGGGGTGTGGCGATGGCGGCACCGCCGGCTGTCGCGGGCAGTGGGGGCACGGGTAGCAGCGGCGGATCCATCTTCGCGGCGAGCATGAACGGCGCGAACGAGGTGCCGACGCAGGGCGGCCCCTCGGTCGGCGACAAGGACGGCAGGGCGCTTCAGTTCGTCCAGGTCAAGGGCGACGAGGTCTCGGTCACCGTCAAGTGGCGCGGCACCGGCAAGCCGACCGCCCTCCACATCCACCAGGGCGCCAAAGGCGCCAACGGCGGCGTCAAGGTCGACTTCACCAAGCTGCTCGGCAAGGGCGACAGCAAGAGCCAGGGCGCCAGCAAGAGCAAGGGCAATCGCGTCACCGGCACGGTCAAGGTCCACGACGCGGCGCTGCTCGCGCAGTTGAAGGCGAACCCCAACAGCTTCTACGCCAACCTGCACACCGCCGAGTTCCCCGGCGGCGCGGTCCGCGGCCAGCTCCACAAGGTGACCACCGCCTTCGACTTCCGGAACGCGGCGGCCAACTTCCAGGCGTCCGTGCTCCGGGGCGAGCAGATCTACGAGTGCAAGAAGGCCGAGGACGGCTCCGGCAAGTTCGCCTTCGCGCAACGGGACGTGCGCGCGCGGCTCGGCGGCTCCATCGCGCATGACTTCGTCGCCCCCAACTCGGGCACCCCGCGCTGGACCGCCCCCGACCGCAGCCAGGTCACCGCGAAGCTGATCTCCAGGACCCCGAACGGCGACAAGAACATCCCCGAACTCGACCTGGCCGCAACCCAGACCGGCAAGCCCCGCGGACTGCTCGCAGGCACCGCGGAGATCCTGCGCCTGAACACGGAGGGAGGGGTCGCACCGGCGGGCGACTGCGAGCCGGGCGCCATCGAGAAGGTGCCGTACAAGGCGGACTACGTGTTCGTGCAGCGCTGACCCTGACCGCCTGGCGGTGTCTCCCCTACTGGTTGGGGGAGGCGCCGCCTGTCTGTGTCATCCCACAGCAGTACGTGGAGTTGCTCCCGGGGTCTGACGCTTCTCGCTGGCCGATTTGGTCGTATAGAGAACAGCAAGGTCCAGCAAGAACAACCACTCCTGACCTATTCGGGTGAGAATGGCGGCGAGGAGTGGACGCACGCACGTACTGGGAAGGCCGCCGCCGACCACGGAGGTAGGGCACACAATGGCACCGTACGAACCGGAGCAGCACACCAGTGAGACCGGGGAGCTGCGCGCAGGCCGCCGTAAGGCGGCGCGTTACGTAGTCCCCATCGCGGTGGCGGGGGTGGCGGCGGCGACCATCGGGCTCGTCCCGGCGCTCGCGACGTCGGGCGACCCGGACCTGCCCGATGTGACCGCGCAGGAACTCATCGAGAAGATCGCCGCGTCGGACACGGAGCAGCTCTCGGGCACCGTGAAGATCAGCACCGACCTCGGCCTCCCGTCCATCGGCGGCGGCATGGCCGGCGGATTCGCTCCGGGCAGCGGCTCGGGCGGCGAGGGCGACGACGGCGAGGGCAAGGGCTCGGCCGCGGACCCGCAGGCCAAGCTGATGGAGCTGGCGTCCGGCACGCACACGCTGCGCGTCGCGGCCGACGGCCCCGACAAGCAGAAGCTGTCCGTCCTGGACGACGCCGCCGAGTACAGCCTGATCCACAACGGCGACGACGTGTGGGCGTACGACAGCAAGTCGAACGAGGCGTACCACTCGAAGGCGGACGGCAAGGGCGCCGACAAGGGCTCGGGCAAGGACTCGGGCAAGCAGGACCTCCCCAAGGACGTCCCGTCCACGCCCAAGGAGCTGGCCGATGAAGCCCTGAAGGCGGTCGACGACACGACGTCGGTGAAGGTGGACGGCACCGCGCAGGTCGCGGGCCGTGACGCGTACCGCCTGGTCATCAAGCCCAAGCAGTCCGGCTCGACGGTCGGTCAGATCACGGTCGCGGTGGACGCCGAGACCGGTACGCCGCTGAAGTTCACGCTCACTCCGTCGGGCGGCGGCAGCGCGGTCGTCGACGCGGGCTTCACGAAGGTCGACTTCGGCAAGCCGGCCGCGTCGACCTTCGACTTCACGCCGCCCAAGGGCGCGAAGGTCACCGAGGGCGACGAGGCCAAGGCCGAGAAGCACGGCTTCGAGGAAGGCGGCAAGGGCGGCAAGGAGTTCAAGGGCGAGAAGGACCTGAGCGGTCTGAACGTCATCGGCGAGGGCTGGAACTCCATCGCCGAACTGGAACTGCCGGGCGGCCAGGGCCTCCCGACGGGTGGCTCCGACGACGTCCCGCCGGACGCGCAGCGGCTCCTGGACTCGCTCGGCGACAAGGTGTCGGGTGACTTCGGCTCGGGCACGGTCTTCAAGACGCGCCTGGTCAACGCCCTCATCACCGAGGACGGCAAGGTCTACGCGGGCGCGGTCACCAAGGATGCCCTGGTGAAGGCGGCGAACGACGCGAAGTAGCGCCCCGTAAGGGGCGCGGGGAACCGCGCGATCAGCCACGAAGCACTCGCAGTAGACGTACAGGCGGCGGGCTCAGGGGGCGAACCCCTGAGCCCGCCGCACCGGTGAGGGAGGACAAGTGCCCCGCACAGACGGCAGCCCGACGCAAAGCGTGATCGAGACCTCCTCGCTGACCAAGCGCTACGGCAAACAGCTGGCCGTGGACCAGCTGAGCCTCACCGTGCCCGCGGGCAGCGTCTTCGGGTTCCTCGGGCCGAACGGCTCGGGCAAGACGACCACCATCCGGATGCTGATGGGCCTGATCGAGCCGACTTCGGGCCGGGCCAAGGTCCTTGGCCGCCCCATGCCGCGCGAGACGCGTACGGTGCTCCCGCACGTGGGCGCCCTCATCGAGGGCCCGGCCCTCTACGGCTTCCTGTCCGGCCGCGACAACCTCCTGCGGTACGACGCCGCCGACCCGACCGCCGATCCGCGCACCCGCCGGGTGCGCGCCGAATCGGCCCTGGACCGGGTGGGGTTGACGGCCGCCGCGGGCAAGAAGGCGAAGGCGTACTCACTGGGCATGAAGCAGCGCCTCGGCCTCGCGGCCGCGCTGCTCCAGCCGCGCAGACTCCTCGTGCTTGACGAGCCGACGAACGGCCTCGACCCGCAGGGCATGCGGGAAATCCGGTTGCTGATCCGGGAGTTGGCGTCGGAGGGCACGACCGTATTCCTCTCCTCGCACCTCCTGGACGAGATCGAGCAGGTCTGCACGCATGCCGCGGTGATGGCCCAGGGCCGACTGATCACCCAGGGCCCGGTCGCCGAACTCGCCGCCGGAGCACGGGGACGGCTGACCGTGACGACGCCGGACACGGGCGAAGCCGTCCGCGTCCTGAAGGAGCTGGGCGTGACGGATCTCGTCGTGACGGAGGACCGCGTGACGGGCGAACCGCCGGGCGCGGACTCCCTCACGGACCTCGCGGAGCTGAACGCGGCCCTGGTCGGCGCGGGCGTACGGGTACGGGGCTTCGGCGTCGAACGGGCCTCGCTGGAGGACGCGTTCGTGGCGCTGACGGGGGAGGGTTTCGATGTCGCGGGCTGAGGTCGATGGCGTACGAGGGATGGACGGCGTACGAGGGGCGGACGGCGTAGGCGGGACGGACGGCGTGGGTGAGGAGCGTGCGGTCCGGCGGATCTGGACCTTCGGGCTCTTCCGCAGCGAGCTGGGCATCACCTTCCGGCGCTGGCGCACCCTCGCCCTGCTCGGTGTGCTCGCCGCCGTGCCGATCCTCGTGGGCGTCGCCGTCAAGATCGAGACCAGCGACGGCTCGACGCTCGGCGGGGGCGGCGAGGCCGGTGGCCCGGCGTTCATCGCTCAGGTCACCAACAACGGCCTGTTCCTGGTCTTCACCGCCCTCGCCGCGACGCTCCCGTTCTTCCTGCCCATGGCGGTCGGCGTCGTCGCGGGCGACTCGATCGCGGGCGAGTCCAGCTCGGGGACGCTGCGCTATCTGCTGGTCGCCCCGGCGGGGCGGACGCGACTGTTGCTCGCGAAGTACGCGACGACGATGACGTTCTGTCTGGTCGCGACGCTCGTCGTGGCCGTATCGGCGCTCGCCGTCGGGTCGCTGCTCTTCCCGGTCGGCGAGGTCACCACCATTTCCGGCACCCGGATCAGCTTCGGCGAAGGGCTGCTGCGCGCCCTGCTCATCGCCCTCGTCGTCGCCGCGTCCCTGATCGGTGTGGCGGCGCTCGGGCTCTTCGTGTCGACGCTGACCAGCAGCGGCATCGCGGCGATGGCGACCACCGTCGGGCTGCTGATCACGATCCAGATCCTCGACCAGATCCCTCAACTGCACGCCATCCAACCGTACTTCTTCTCGCACTACTGGCTGTCCTTCGCGGACCTGATGCGCGAGCCCGTCTACTGGGACGAGCTGGCCAAGAACCTCGGCCTGCAGGGCCTGTACGCGGTCCTGTTCGGATCGGCGGCCTGGGCGCGGTTCGGGGCGAAGGACATCACGGCGTAGGTCCTCACGGCGTAGGTCCTCACGGCGCAGGTCCGACGGCGCAGGCGGTGTCACTTCTCGTACGGGTAGCGGGCGAGTGGCGGCTCCTGCGTGAAGAACGTCTTGGCGCGGGCGAGGGCCTCGGTGTCGTCGAGCACGTTGCCCGGCCGGGAGCCGTTGCCCAGCAGGACGCCGCCGAAGTTCATGGGGAAGAACGCAGCGGTGTGGTTCAGCGTGCCGATCAGCGGCTCCGCGACCTCCTCCTCGCGATGTGCGAGCACCGTCACGCCCCACAGGGTGCGGCCCTTCAGGGAGTCCTTGAAGGCGATCTCCGGGATCTCCAGCCACGCGTCCCAGTGGTCGAGGTAGCGCTTGGTGGTGGCCGACAGCGAGTACCAGTACAGGGGCGACACGATGACGATGTCCGTGGCGTCGAGCGTGGCGTCCAGGAGCAGCGCCTCGTTGTCGCCCACGGGCCGGGGGCGGGCGCGGGGCCGGGTGCCGTCGTGGCGCAGATCCTCGAAGTCGGGCAGCGGGTGGTCGGCGAGGTTCAGCCACCGCTGCTCGACGTCCGCGGGGAGTTGCTCGGCGGCCCGGCGGGCCAGGGCCTCCGAGTTGCCGTCGGGGCGGGCGCTGCCGAGTACGAAGAGGAACTTGCGGGTCATGGTGGGCCCCCTGGGTCGTGGCGTGGTCGAGCGCGGCCCGCGAAGGAGCCGTGCAATTACCTGCGCATGCACTATATGCACGCGCAGGTATTTGCGTCCAGGGGGTGCTGGGCCGACCGCCGACCGCCGACCGCCGACCGCCGACCGCCGACCGCCGACCAGTGGGCCGGGGGGCCGGTGGGCCGGGGGCCGGTGGGCCGGTGGATTACGAGGAGAGCCCCCACACCGCGTACGCCACGGCGTCGCTGTTGTGGTCGAGCGCGGTCCCGTCGATGTTCGACTCCGTGTCGCAGGCGGAGTGGTAGCACTTGTCGAACGGTTCACCCGCCGTGCCGCCCCAGTTCTGGGCCTGCTCGGCGGTCTTCTCGTAGTCGGCGCCGCTGAACAGTCCGCCGACCGGGATGCCCGCGTCCTTGAACGGGGCGTGGTCCGAGCGGCCGTCGCCCTCCTCGTCGGGCTCCGTGGTGAGGTCGAGGCCGCCGTAGAAGTCCTTGAAGGTCTTCTCGATCGTGGGGTCGTCGTCGTAGACGAAGTAGCCCGGGTTCGGGGAGCCGATCATGTCGAAGTTCAGGTAGCCCTTGATCTTCGAGCGGTCGCCCGCGGGCAGCTTGTCGACGTAGTGCGAGGAGCCGACGAGCCCCAGCTCCTCGGCGCCCCACCAGGCGAACCGCAGGTGCTTGGTGGGCTTGTACTGCTCGCGCGCCACGGTGAGCGCGGTCTCCAGGATCGCGGCCGAACCGGAGCCGTTGTCGTTGATGCCGGGACCCGAACCGACGCTGTCGAGGTGCGAGCCGGCCATGACGACCTGGTCGGCGTCGCCGCCGGGCCAGTCGGCGATCAGGTTGTAGCCGGTCTCGCCGTTGGAGGTGAACTCCTGCAGTGACGTGGTGAATCCGGCCGCGTCCAGCTTGCCCTTCACGTAGTCGACGGAGGCCTTGTAGCCCGCGCTTCCGTGGGCGCGGTTGCCGCCGTTGGACGCGGCTATGGACTGCAGCTGGGAGAGGTGGCCCTGGACGTTGGCCACGGAGATGTCGGGGGCGGCCGCCGTGGGGGAGGGGGCCGCGGAGGATATCGCGCTGGTGGTGAGGAGTCCGGCGACGGCTATGACGGCGGCTGCCGAGGCGCGTCCGGGAACGGAGAGCTTCATGTGGGGGGCTCCGTGTTCTGTTGGATCGTTCGGTGAGGGTGGTGACGGTCGCCGTCAGGTGCGTGGGGGCATCTGAGGGCTGCCTGCTGGTGCGCCAATTCCGTGAACGTCGAACGGAATTGGCGTGCCTGATGGTGAGGCTGGGCTTGACCGTGCGTCAAGAGCGCATATCGGTCGACGTGTTCCGGATGGCGGTCGCGGGCGGTGGCACGAGAACCGTCCAGCCGGGGGCGTAGGTGTCCGGCACCGGGTGGCGCCGCCAGTCGCGGGCCCAGCGAGGGGGTTGCTTGCCGCGCAGGACCAGGGCGGCGGGCTGCCGCCGGTCACCCTGGCGGGCGGCCGAGCATCCGGATACGTACGCGATGGGGATCACCGAGGTGTTGCCCTTCAGGAGGCACGGGGCGCGGACCCCCTGCGCGTACAGGACGTCGGTGATGCGCTCCCAGTCGCCGCGGGCGCCCGCCTGGATACGGGCGTTGCCGAAGGCGAGAGCGATCTGTACCGCCACGTGGGCGACGAGGAGGGCGGCGACGGCCACGGCGAGGAGGCGGAGGGGGCTGAGGGAGCTGAGGGGCCGGAGGGCGCGCTTCGCCCGGTCGCCGAGGGCGAGGAGGCCGACGGCTGCGGGGATCGCGAGGAGGGCGTGGGTGGGGAGGAGGAAGCGGGGGGCGCCGTAGGGGACGAGGAGGAGGTAGGGGAGGGCGGCAGCTGCCGCTACGGCCACGGCGAGCCAGAGCGCGCGGCGGTCCGGCTGCCGGGTGACGTCGACCGCCCTCCTCGTGGCCCACAGCCCGGCGGCCACGAGCAGCGGCAGCAGGATCCACCACCCCGAGGCCGCGATCCTGAGCTGGTCGGCGGTGCACGGGCGGCAGAGCAACGGGCCGTCCAACGCGGTGAATTGGGCCTCGATGGCGGCGAGGGGGCGCAGCCCGCCCTGCACGTCACTCGCGTCGGTGAGCCGTTCGCGTACGCCGCCGAAGCGGACGTACGCCTCGAAGACCCACGGCAGCAGACCGGCCACGACGCCGCCCACCACGGCAAGGACGCGCCCCCGCGGCCGCCAGGCGGGCACGAGCAGGGCGGCGACGAGCAGCGGGACGGCAACGGCGGCGCCGTCGTTGGGACGCATGAGGGCGGCGACCGTGAGCCCCGCCGCGATCCCCGCGTGAGCCAGGAGCCCGGGGCTCGCCCGGAGGAAGAGTCCGACCGCGGCCGTGATCCCCATGGCGGTGTAGTGGTTCGGCATAGCGGCGCTCGCGTAGAACAGCGCGAACCAGAGGGTTCCGTAGAGCCCGGCGGCCACGCCGACGGCGGCGGGACGGTGGGCGATGACGCGCAACCAGGGCCGGAAGCCGAGGTAGAGGGCGGCGGTCGACAGCAGCGTCAGCCACACCCGGAGCAGGACGACCGAGTCGCTCCAGGCCGCCACCGGGGCGATGAGCAGCGGTACGCCGCGGGTGCGGGGCGCGCTGAACGGGGTGGGGGGCGCGTACGGCGGGAAGCGGCTCGCGTAGACGATCTCGTCCCAGCCGAGGGAGAGGGTGAGCGGGACGAGGGCCAGTGAGAGGAGGGCGAAGGCGACGCAGGCGGCGATGAGGGGGAGGTCGCGGCGCCCGGAGAGCCGGCGCGGGAGGAGACGGCTGGTGAGGGCGATGGCGAGCCCGCTGGGGAGGCCGCTGGGGAGGTGGTCACGGGGCCGTGTCGTCTCGGACACGAGGGTCTCGACCTCCCGCCGATCTCGATCGATCAGGTCATGTCGCTTTCGGTCACGTCTGATGCCGTATCGGTGAAGGTAGCGACGATGCCGCCGAAATCGCAGGAGGTGGGGCCGACGTGTTCCCGCCAGCCGGTTCGGCCGAGCGATTCGGGCGAGTGGTTCGGGCGAGTGGTTCGGGCGACGGGTTCGGCTGACCGGCTCGGGCGACGGGTTCGCCGACCGATTCGGGCGAGTGGTTCGCAGACCGGCTCCGGCGAGTGGTTCGGGCGACGGGTTCGGCTGACCGGCTCGGGCGACGGGTTCGCCGACCGATTCCGGCGAGCGGTCCGCCGACCGGTTCCGCCAGCCGGTTCCGCCGACCGAGCGTCGGCGGAACACGTCGGCACAAGACATCGGCCGAGTGTCGAGCTCAGCCCGCTGCTGCCGTGAGGGAGGCGGGGGCCGGGCGTCCGGCCGTCAGCGACGTTCCGGAGCCCTTCATCGACGTGGACGACATCGCGGACGTGGCCGCCGCGCTGCTCACCGAGGACGGACACACGGGCAAGGTCTACGAACTCTCCGGGCCCCGCGCGCTGAGCTTCGCCGAAGCGGTCGCGGAGCTGGCCGAGGCTTCGGGGCGGCCGATGCGGTTCGAGGACATCACGCCGGACGAGTACGTGGTGGAACTGACAGCCGCGGACGTCCCCGCGGACCTGGCCCGCGCCTTGGCGGACGTCCTGGCCTGGCTGACGGACGGCTACAACGCGACACCGGTGAGCGGAGTACGGGATGTCCTCGGCCGCGAACCACGAGACTTCAGCGTGTACGCGAAGGCGGCGGCGGAGGCGAAATCATGGGGCTGATTTCCCGCCGGGGGCGCCCCGTAAGGGGCGCGGGGCTGTGCCGATATGCGGCTCCGCCGCGTGAGCGCGACCAGCCATAGCGCACCCGCAGCCGCAGAACGGCGGCCCGCAGGGCAGGTCAGACCGTGGACCCCGTGTCCCGCCCGGCGGCGGGAGTCATCGGCTCCGTCTCCCGCCCGGCGGCGGGGGCCGGAGCAGCGGCAGCAGCCTTCCGCGCAGCGGAGAGACGCACCGCATTACGCCGCGCGCCGCGCATCGCATCCCAGGTCAACAACGTCAACGCCAGCCAGACAAGCCCGAACCCGGCCCACCGCTCCGGCGGCATCGCCTCATGGAAGTACAGGATGCCGAGCAGGAACTGGAAGACGGGCGCGAGGTACTGCAACATCCCCAGCGTCGCGAGCGGCACCCGGATCGCGGCGGCTCCGAAGCAGACCAGAGGGATCGCGGTGACCACCCCGGTCGCCGCGAGCAGCGCCCCGTGCCCCACACCCTCCGCGCCGAACGTGGCGTCGCCCTGCACGCCGAGCCACACCAGGAACCCGACCGCGGGCAGGAACTGGATCGCGGTCTCGGCGGCGAGCGACTCCAGGCCGCTGAGGCCGACCTTCTTCTTCACCAGGCCGTACGTGGCGAAGGAGAAGGCGAGGCAGAGCGAGATCCACGGCGGCTGCCCGTACCCGAAGGCGAGGACGAGGACCGCCGCGAGGCCGACGGCGACGGCCGCCCACTGCACGGGCCGCAGCCGTTCGCCGAGGAGCAGGACGCCCATCGCGATGGTGACCAGGGGGTTGATGAAGTAGCCGAGGGAGGCCTCCACGACGTGGCCGGAGTTCACGGCCCAGATGTAGACGCCCCAGTTGATCGTGATGACCGCCGCGGCGATCGTCACCAGGCCCAGCTTGCGCGGCCGGCGGATCAGCTCACCCGCCCACGCCCAGCGTCGCACCGTGAGCAGCGCGATGCCGACCACGACGAGCGACCACGCCATGCGGTGGGCGAGGATCTCGCCCGCTCCGGACGGCTTGAGCAGGGGCCAGAAGAGGGGCACGAGGCCCCACATTCCGTAGGCCGCGATGCCGTTCAACAGTCCTATGCGCTGCTCGCCCTTCGACTGCTCAGCTGCGGCAGCGTCCACGGCCCCTCCTTGGTGCACGGCAGCCCCACGCTGCCTCCAAGAAGGTAGCGGCCTGGATACCCCCGTGTCATGCCCGTATCGCGAAAACGGTCATGACCTCCGTCTCGCCCGGCGCCGCCCCCCCCCGGGCCTCAGGGCGTCAGCCCTTGAGAGCCACCGCGATCGCATCGGCGAGAGGCGTCGTAGGCCGGCCGATGAGCCGGGCCAGATCGCCGCTCGTACCGGCAAGCCGCCCCCGCCCGATCGCCGCGTCCACGTCGACGAGGATCGCGGCGAACTGCTCCGGAAGACCGGCGCCGGTCAGGATCGCGAGGTTCTGCTCGGCGGGGACGTTCGCGTACGAGATGTCCTTGCCGGTCTGCCGGGCGATCTCGGCGGCGTACTCGTCGAGGCTCCATGCGACGTCACCGCTCAGCTCGTAGGCCTTGCCCTCGTGTCCCTCGCCGGTCAGTACGGCGACGGCGGCAGCCGCGTAGTCGGCGCGCGAGGCGGATGCGACCCTGCCCTCGCCCGCGGAGGCGACGACGGCGCCGTGCTCCAGGACCGGGGCGATGTTGGCCGTGTAGTTCTCGTGGTACCAGCCGTTGCGCAGGAACGTGTGCGGCAGACCGGATTCGATGATCAGCCGCTCGGTCTCCTTGTGCTCGGCCGCGAGGTCGAAGTCGGCGTCGGGCCCGCCCAGGACGCCGGTGTACGCGAGGAGCGCGACACCCGCCGCACGCGCCGCGTCGATCACCGCCGCGTGCTGCGGCACGCGCTGCCCGACCTCGCTGCCGGAGATCAGCAGGACCTTGTCGCCCGCGGTGAAGACACCAGCGAGGGTCTCGGGCGCGCTGTAGTCCGCGATCCGCAATTCGACGCCGCGCGCGGCGAGATCGGCTGCCTTCTCCTTGTCGCGGACGACGGCGGCTACCTGCCCGGCGGGCACCCGCGCGGCGAGCAGCCCGTCGATGACGAGACGGCCGAGGTTTCCGGTGGCTCCGGTGACGACGATGCTCATGTCTGGAATCTCCCTTTGGTGTGGTTCTGACAATGAGCCTACGGCTAGCGCTAACTTTTGGAAAGTACCCACTTTGAAGTAAGGTACTGGCATGGCAGTAAGCGAGTGGAACCTCGGAGACGAGGGGATGTGCCCGCAGCGCATCGTCCTGGAGCACGTCACGAGCCGCTGGGGCGTGCTCGTCCTGATCGCCCTGGACGAGCGTTCGTACCGCTTCAGCGAGCTGCGCCGGGCCCTCGGCCGGGTCAGCGAGAAGATGCTGACGCAGACCCTCCAGACCCTGGAGCGCGACGGCCTCGTGCACCGCGACGCCAAGCCGGTCATCCCGCCGCGCGTCGACTACTCGCTGACCGACCTCGGGCGCGAGGTCGGTCAACAGGTCAGGGCGCTCGCCGAGTGGACCGAGCGGCGGCTGGGTGATGTGCAGGAGGCGCGCCAGGCGTACGACGAGGCCCGGTCCTGAAGGATTGGATCCATCAGAACCGGGCCTCGGGGCAAGCGAGTTGAGCCGGTCGACCTGATCAGCCGGCGACGGTCCAGGTGTCGCCGCCGGCGAGGAGTGCGGCGAGGTCGCCCTTGCCGTTGTGCTCGATGGCGGTGTCGAGCTGGTCGGCCATGAGGGTGTCGTAGACGGGGCGTTCGATGTCGCGGAAGACGCCGATGGGGGTGTGGTGCAGGGTGTCGGGGTCGG